>JBFLWK010000025.1 GCA_040757695.1 Elusimicrobiota bacterium | reverse complement strand
TCCCGATAGGGACATTCGGAAATGAATACCCCGTCCCTGCGGGACACCCCTTTTGAGAAAAGGGGAATGACAGTATGAGATTGCTTCGTCATTTCATTCCTCGCAATGACTGCACTGTTAACCATTTTTTAACCTCTGGCAAAAGTATAACAAAAAATCGGTAGTTTGTCAAGTGCTTTTTTGAATTTAATAAAATTATTTTTCTGGATTAGTAGTATTTCTGTAGGGGCTTAACGGAAATTGCTTTTTTTCCTAATGACTTAAGTGCTTCTACTGTCGCTTTAGCAGCTTCTATAGTAGTAATTATAGGTATGTTATGATAGAGTGCCGAAGTTCTTATTAGATAACCATCTGAGATAGCGCTTTTTTTGCCACTCGGTGTATTTATAACAACCGAAATTTTACCTGCTTTGAGCATCTCAACTACATTCGGACTGCCTTCGCTTACCTTTTTTACAATACTGACTTTTATTTTTTGTCGTCTAAGAAATATCGCAGTGCCTGAGGTAGCAACTATCTTAAATGCTAATTTTTTTAACTCTTTGACAACAGGAATTATTTTTTCTTTTTCACTGTTTTTTATACTGATAAATATTTTTCTTTTATCAGCGAAATTCATTCCCGCAGCAATTTGCGATTTCGCATATGCAACTGCAAACGAAGGACCGATTCCCATCACTTCGCCTGTAGAACGCATTTCAGGAGTCAAAACTGTATCACAACCTATAAATCTGTTGAATGGTAAAACCGCTTCTTTGACAGCGAAATAGTGTAAGCGGGTAAGCGGGTAAGCGGGTAAGCGGGTAAGTAATTTTTGACCAAGCATACAGGAAATTGCAAGTTTCACAACCGGAATCCCTGTTGCTTTTGAGACGAATGGCACTGTTCGTGACGCACGCGGATTTACTTCTAAAACATAGACCTTATTATCTTTTACAGCAAACTGTATATTCATAAGACCCTTAACATTTAGTGCTTTTGCCAATTTTTCTGTGTAATCTGTTATAATCTGCGTAATCCGCATTCCTAATGTTCTTGTCGGGATTGAACACGCACTATCACCGGAATGGATACCTGCCTGTTCTATATGTTCCATTATGCCAGCGATAAAAATATTCTCTCCTGCCTCACCTTTCCTACCTTTGCCGTCGGAAACTGCGTCAACATCAACTTCAACTGCATCAGAAAGGAATTTATCTATCAAAACAGGCTGCTCGGGCGAAACATTTGTTGCATTTTCAAGATAATTTTTTAATGCTTCATCGTCATACACAATCTCCATCGCTCTACCACCTAAAACATACGAAGGTCTGATAAGTACAGGATAGCCGATTTTTTTTGTGATTTTTAATGCTTTCTCAAAATTGTTTGCATAACTCCATTGTGCATGCGGTATTTTTAATTTTTTCAACAGTTTACCGAACCGGATTCTATCTTCTGCTAAGTCAATACTATCAAACGAAGTGCCTAAAATTTTTACACCTGCTGACTTAAGTTTTCGGGCTAAATTTAACGGTGTCTGTCCGCCAAGTTGGATTATTACACCAATCGGCTTTTCGCGTTCATAAATATTTAGCACATCTTCAACTGTGAGTGGCTCAAAATAAAGTTTGTCCGAAACATCATAATCCGTAGAGACGGTTTCAGGATTACAATTAACCATTATCGTCTCATAACCTAATTGTTTGAGTGCAAATACCGCCTGAACACAGCAGTAATCAAACTCTATTCCCTGACCGATTCTGTTTGGTCCGCCACCTAAAATCATAACGGCATTCTTATGTTCTTGTGTTCTTGTGTTCTTATGTTCAATAGTATCACTTTCTGATTCATATGTAGAATAAAAATACGGTGTGTATGCAGGAAACTCGCCTGCACAAGTATCTACAAGTTTGTATGTTGGTTTCAATCTCAATCTCAATCTTAATCTTCTTATTTCTTGCTCAGTTTTCCCAGTCAAATATCCAATCTGGTAATCAGAAAACCCATACTGCTTCGCTTTGTATAAAATTTCGGCATTCAATTGGTAGGGGGGAATTAATTCCCCCCTACCAAGAAACCCTGATTTACCGTCGGCTTTATATCTATTTTCATATTTGAATTTGACCAATTTGTAATCGGCAATTAATTGCCGATTACCTTTACCTTTACCTTGGAGTTGTTTCTCTAACTCTACAAGTTCTTTTATCTGGTAGATAAACCATTTATCAATTTTAGAAAGTTCTGAGATTTTATCAACTGAAAGTCCGAGTTGAATCGCATATTTTATATTGAATATACGGTCACAATTTGGAACTTTCAATTTGTATTTCACCTGCTCAATGTATGCGTTTCTTTCAATTGAATTTTCAGGTTGTCTACAGATTTTTTCTACAATCTGGACTTGACCAAAACCATCCGCACCAAGCCCATATCTTCCAATTTCAAGTCCTCTTATCGCTTTCTGTAACGCCTCCTTAAAGTTTCTGCCAATCGCCATTACCTCACCGACGGATTTCATAGATGTGGTTAATGTCTGGTCTGCTTGTAAAAATTTTTCAAATGTGAATCTAGGTATTTTTACAACTACATAATCAATTGACGGCTCAAACGATGCCGGTGTTTTCTTTGTGATATCGTTTTTGATTTCATCAAGCGTATAGCCAACCGCGAGTTTTGCAGCAATCTTTGCAATCGGAAAACCAGTTGCTTTTGATGCAAGTGCAGACGACCGAGACACACGCGGGTTCATTTCTATGACGACAATTCGGCCGTTTTCAGGATTCACAGCAAACTGGATATTACTCCCGCCAGTATCTACACCAATTTCTCGCATAATTTTTATTGACGCATCTCGGAGTCGTTGGTATTCCTTATCGGTAAGCGTTTGTGCAGGTGCAACAGTAATAGAATCGCCTGTATGAACACCCATCGGGTCAAGATTTTCTATCGGGCAGATAATTACAACATTATCGTTTTTATCACGCATCACTTCTAATTCGTATTCTTTCCAGCCAATAACCGATTCTTCAATCAGTATTTTCTGAACAGGACTTACCGAAAATCCCCATTTTACTTTTTCTTCAAACTCATCTCTACTATAGCAGATATTTCCACCACCACCACCGAGTGTAAATGAAGGTCTGATAATATTCGGGAAGCCAATTTTTTCTGCAATTTCTACTGCTTCATTAAAACTTTTTACATAACCGGATTTCGGAACTTCCAGTCCTGCTTTTTCTATTGTATTCTTAAAAAGTTGTCTGTCCTCTGCTTTTTTTATCACTTCGTATTTTGCACCTATAAGTTCAACATTGTATTTTTTCAAAATGCCTTTTTCATAGAGTTCAACCGCAAGATTAAGTGCTGTTTGGCCGCCAAGTGTAGGCAGAAGTACAGTCGGTTTTTCGTTCTCAATAATTTTTTCAAGAAATTTAACTGTCAATGGCTCAATATATGTTTTATCTGCAAATTCAGGGTCGGTCATTATTGTTGCTGGGTTTGAATTCACAAGAATTATTTTATATCCTTCTTCTTTTAATGATTTACACGCTTGTGTGCCTGAATAATCAAACTCACACGCCTGACCTATAATAATTGGTCCAGAGCCAATAATTAAAATTTTTTTAATATCAGTCCGTTTCGGCATATTTTTTGTAATAGATAAGAGGCTGTCCGACGTCTTTTGATTTTCTCGTCGGCTAAATATTGGCATTATCCCATAGGAATAATCACTTTTTTTGTATTTAATGTTTTCGTGTTAGCGACAACATGAAAACATTTTTTCAGTTTTAAGCTTTGATTTTGTCGGTTGGTAGATATGGACATTTTATGAATACCGCTTTAACAATTTCAGTAGTGTTATTATGGATATCATGCTTCTCTTTTGGTTCAAGCCGAAAAACATCGCCTGGGTTTGCTTGGTATTCTACATCATTCACATAGATTTTGCAACTGCCTTCAAGGAAATAAAATGTTTCTTCTACTTCGTTATGGTAGTGTGCACCAAGTTTTTCACCTGGCTTAAAAACAACAATTCCACCTTCCCATTTTGGTCCTTGAATCAAATATTTCGGTCCTGAATCACCCTGCCTGAATTTCTTTTCCCGTTCGTTTGTTTTTTCCATAAAATATCATCTCCGTCAGTATAAATTATGCCATTAAATAATGCTTTTCAATATTTTTGTAATATCTTCAACCGTTACTTCTTTTGGGTTGCCTTTTGCTGATGATGTATTCAAAATCTGTTCTGCGAGTTTTGTTAATTCAGTTGAGTCGGTTATGTATGTTATATTGGTTAGTTTTGTTGGGAGATTAATCTCTCTAAAAAATTTTTTTAGAAACAGTTTTGGATTTTTACCAAACACTCGTCTTGTGACTACCAATTTTTCTTGTGGTAATACTGGAAGATTGTAATTCAGTACTTCTGGTAGAGAGATTGCACAGGCGAGCCCATGTGGGATTTTGTATTTTGGACCTATAACAGAACCGATACCATGAGCAAGTGTAAGTCCTGAGTTGGCAATCATTATTCCACCGTATAGAGAAGCAAGTGCCAGTTTTTCGCGTGCGTGCAAGTTCTCAGGATTTTTTATTACTCTGGGCAGATTCTCAATAACATATTTTACTCCTCTATGAACTAAAGTGTCACATACAGGGTTTGATTTTTTAGAGATAAACCCTTCTACAAGATGACAGAGTGCATCAATACCAGAAGTTGCTGTGATATCAGGCGGCACTGTTAATGTAAGTTCCGGGTCTATAATTGCAACTTTTGCAAAAAGGTATTTAGACCGTATTGACCTTTTATTACCAGTTTTTGGATTTACAAGAACTGAATTCATCGTTACTTCAGCACCTGTACCAGAAACAGTCGGTACAGAGATAAAAGGTCGTCCCGGATTTTCTATTTTTTTTATTCCATCAATTTCTAAATAATCTTCTGCAGAATGTTCCTCACTAGCAAGCCCTGCAACTGCTTTTGCAACATCAATAGCGCTACCACCACCAATACCGATAACAGAACAACATTTTTCTCGCCCTACAATTCTCAGACCAGCATTTACAATCTCTGTATCTGGCTCTGGACTGATAGAATCATAAATTATAGTTTCAATCCCTTCGTCATTTAGCAGTTTTTTTATTCTATCTAAAGTGCCTGCTTGTTTGATTGATTTCTTACCACAAACAATAAATGTTTTATTACCGAATTTTTTTATTTCTTCAGGCAAAAAAGAAACAGCATTTTCTCCAAAAATTATTTTTGTTGGTAAAAAGAATTTATACATCATTCACATTCAACAATTCATATACTTTTACTGGTTTGATTCTGCCTTTAATTTCAGTTTCAAACGGTTCGGGAACCGCTACTTCAGCTTTTACATACTGGTACACATTCTCACCGATAAGAACCTGCCCGGGATAGCATATCTGTTGTAATCGGAATGCAACATTTACAGTATCGCCAATAACACTGTAATCGGTTCTTTTCTCAGAGCCGATATTGCCTGCAACCGCTTCGCCTGTATTTATTGCAATACCGGTATGAAGTATTTGTTTGTTCTGCAGTGTTCTTATTTGGTTTAATTTTATGATCTCATCCCGAATCTTTAACGCGCATTTACAAGCCCTTAAATAATGGTCTTGCTGCTCTAAAGGCACACCGAATACAGCCATTACGCAATCGCCAATAAATTTATCAAGTGTTCCTTCATACTCAAAAATAACATCAATTATTTTATCAAAATACTGGTTTAATGTTTCAAGCACTTCTTCAGGTTGTGATGCTTCAGCATATTTTGTGAACCCGCGTATATCAACAAAAAGCACAGAAATGTTTCTTCTCTCACCTTTCAGATGCAGCATACCTGGATTTTTTAATATTTTTTCAACTACCGGTTTCGCTACATAGCGTTTAAATGTTTCCTTTACAAACTCTCTTTCTTTAAGCCCTTTTACCATTTCATTAAATGCGGAACCTAATTGCCCTATCTCATCTTTTGTTTTGAAATAGACACGAGCATTGAAATCCATATTTTCTACTCGCCTCATTTCTTTAACCAATGTATATACAGGCATTAGCAAAACCTGAATCACAAATATCAAAACCATAATCCCAATGATTGAAATTAAAAGTAGTGAATACCCGGATGAAGATAGGATATTAGCAAGTTGCCATTGTTTTAAGTTATAGTATGAAAAAATAAGAAAATAGCCATGAACTTTTGTTATTGTTCTGATGGGATAGATAAATGCATTATAAGGAAAGAGTTGTTTTGTTTGAATAATAAGTTTTAAGGTTAATAAAAAATCAGAAAAAATATTTTTCTTAGGATAAAGTTTTAATGTGTAATATGTTGGCTCAACTCTTGCGTATGTTAGGTCGTGTATATTGGAGAAATCAATTTTGGTATAGAGATTTTTAATTAGTAACTTAAAGGATTCAGGATGAGCATTTAACCACAGGGTCGTATTTTCAGCAGCACCTAATGTTAGAGGGATGCCATCACTGCTATATACAACTACATTGGTAATATCAATCTTGCGTAATGCAACAAAACTGCTGATACCTTTTGTATCACGGAACCGTGCAACCACTTTCCAGAAAGTATTTGTTTGTGTTGGTGGTTCTGTTTTCTTGTCTCTCAATAATGTGTTCAAATGTTCATCAGAATTAACATATAGCAGGTTGGCAATTTGTATATCTGTATCTCTAAAAATGTTTTTTAGATTCAAAATTAGTGCAGATGACAAAACTATACCAAATAATAATAACACACTACCAGCAATAATAATGAATTTCGGTAGAAGTCGTATATTCAATCGCATCAGTATTCTAATAAACCAATTGAAAAAAGGAGCAACTAAAACCAAAAACAATAAAGTGAGCATCACAAGATTAAAAATTAACTTTACAGGTTTAACAGTTTTTATTTCAACTACAGAATTAAAACCACCAAAATGGTCGTCAACTTTATTAAAATTGTTTAAGTCCTCAGTCCATATATGTTGTATTTTTTCTCTCAATTTTTTATCTTTCGGAATCAATCTGAACTTATACAAATGTATACCGGGTGGTAATTTAAGTGTTAATTTAAGTGTTGTAGTATAACTATTCTCATCAACCTTTTTCAGAAAATACAAACCTGCAGAGTTAAGAATATAATCAATATGTTTTGGACAGCCCCATTCGTTAAATGTACCGACAAGTTCTATATCTTTGATTTTTGTATCAGCAGGGATTTTATATCTATCAGCGATAGATTTATGAAGTTTGCCATCTGGAAAACTGAAGTTGAAAGAAGTTGGCTTGGTATTTTTTGATTCAATAAGATTAAAAATATGATTTCCAATAATTAGAACGATAACCAACAAAATTGGGATTATTACTTTTTTCATATGTTTCTACGCCACTTCAGTGGCGGTCAAATAATTTATTCGTTAACCATTTTTGCAAATTTTTCAAAAAGATATTTTGTGTCGTGTGGGCCTGGTGATGCTTCAGGATGAAATTGGACGGAAAATATTGGCAGTTTTTTATGTTCCATACCTTCAAGTGTGCCATCGTTAAGATTTATATGTGTTACTTCAAAATCAGAATTACCTTCAATCCCCCATCTCATATCTCCTATTTGCCTTGTCTTAACTGCAAAATTATGGTTTTCAGCAGTAATTTCTACACGACCTGTTTTCAGATTCTTTATGGGCTGGTTAGAACCGTGATGACCGAATTTTAGTTTGTATGTTTTGGCACCGGAGGCAAGTGCGAGAATTTGATGCCCGAGACAGATACCGAAAATTGGGACAGAGTAACGAGTAACGAGTAACGAGTTAAGGAGTTGCTGTGTTGTTTTGATAGCGTAAGGGACACCTTCAGGGTCACCAGGACCGTTTGAAAGAAGAATCCCTTTTGGTTTCAGAGACAGAATCTTTTCAAAAGATGTTTTTGCTGGTACAACTATCGGGTTTAGACCTACTTCTACAAGCAACCTTAAAATGTTTAACTTAACACCGAAATCTATCACAATAACATCAGGCGATTGGGCGATCGGGCCCACACCAATACATTGGTGGGGGATTTGGCGATTAGGCGATTTGGTGAACTTGTAGATTGTCTTACAGGTGACTTCTTTTACAAGATCTCTGCCAATAATATCAGGTGCTAATTTCAATTTTTTCAATAACGATTTTTTGTCAAAATCAATTGTTGAAACAATACTTTTCATAGAGCCTTTTTCTCTTATTTTTTTTACAAGTGCTCGTGTGTCTATACTTTCAATTGCTACAATTTTATTTTCTTTTAAGAATTCAGCGAGTGATTTTTTTGCACGCCAGTTAGAATATGTTTTTGAGTATTCTTTAACAATAAAGCCAGAAAGATGCGGTTTTACCGACTCAAAATCTTCCAAATTGATTCCATAATTTCCAATATGCGAATATGTCATTGTAACAATCTGTCCTTTATATGACGGGTCGGTTAAAATCTCCTGATAGCCGGTCATAGATGTATTAAACACAACCTCGCCTGTTGTTTCACCATCATAACCGAACGATTCACCAAAAAATATTTCGCCGTCTTCTAAAAGTAGAACTGCATTTTTCATTTTTTACTTTTTTACAAATATATGTGAGGTATATGGGGCAAGTTGGTAGTCGGCATTTAAATGCTGACTACTTAATCCTTTTGTTTTGTTACCGATACAATCTTGCCAGATTCCGTTAGACGGAAATTTTAAGTTTACCGTTGATGTATTAGGTGAAAAATTTATCACAACTATTACAGTTTGGTCTTTGTATTCTTTACTGAATGCATAAATATACTCATCACAGGTCGTCTGAATTTTATTAGTAGTTCCTAAATACAAAACAGGATTTTCTTTTCTTATTTTGATAAGTTTTTTGTAAAAATTGCGTAACTTTTTATCACCTGCTTGCCAGTTAATTTTGAATGGCTCAAAATGTGAAGGTCGTTCTGTTGAGCCAATTTCCTGTCCGTTGTATAAAAGTGGAACACCGTCAAGTGTAAAAATTAAGGTAGCATATACACGAACCGCCTCTTTACCAAAGGTTGCTGTTGCTCGTTTCTCGTCGTGATTTTCAATAATTCGCAGTCGTAAAGCACCATCAGGAAACTCCTTTTTCTGCTGGATTAGAACCTGATGTATATCTGCAACATTAGATTTATTACTTCTTACTTCTTCCAACAGATGATACAACTTCCATGAATATGTCAGGTCAAATGCATTTATATGAAACTCCGGGGCTTCCCATTCTGCAAGCATAAGTATTTCCGACTTAATTTTTCTTAATTCTGAGATTGCTTTCTGCCAGAAAATTGTCGGTTTCAAGCCATACATATTCCCAGCAGTATCGCACCGAAATCCATCAATATCAAATTTTTTTAGCCAGTAAGCCATTGCGTCAATCATCGCATCGTGAAGTTCAAAACTGCCATAATTCAAATGTGCGATATCATACCAGTCAGTATTCGGAACAGATATTATTTTGCCGTGCTCATTCTGGCGATACCAATCCGGATGATGTTTGAGCCACGGATGGTCCCACGCGGTATACATCGCTACCCAGTCAATAATGATTCTGAAATTATTTTTATGTGCGGATTCTACTAATTGACGAAAAGTTTTTTCATCACCTAAATCAGAATTGATAGAATAATGGTCAGCAACTGCGTAAGGTGACCCGAGTGTGCCTTTCCGATTAATTTTACCAATTTTTTGTATCGGCATCAGCCACAGGGTATTGACACCGAGTTCCTGTAATTCAGGTAGGCGATTGATAATGCCTTGAAAATTGCCTTCGTCAGAAAACACTCTTGGAAATATCTCATAAATGATTGCTTCTTTTATCCAATCAGTCATAAAAATGTATCTCTACGTCAAGTTAATAGGACGCAGATTTTCGCAGAAAAAACAGATTTAAAATTTATATTTTTAAAATCTGTGTTCATCTGCGTCCAAAAAAGGAAATTCCTATACGTTTGAATTATTATACAAGAAAATGTAAGAATTTTCAAGGGAACCTAAAAAAAGAGCACTCTGAAAAGAAATCAGAATGCTCTTGCTATTTAATAGCAGCCAACTTTTCATTTACGGCTGGTAGCTGCAATGCCGAATACTGGTTTCAGAACGCTGACCAAGTCGGTTCCAACCTTCAGCAATAATTTCGTGTGCACCTGCTGGATAGTTTGCCCAATCAAACCACCAGTATCCTACTGACTGACGACACTGACTCCAATCACCTGTATCAATTTTTACGCGAACACTGTTTGTGGATGAGTTAGCGCCTATTCTGATTGTGTAAGTCGGTGAAGTGATGACCTCATTTTCCTGTGGATAGTCAATTAACACATATGGTGTTTCTACTGCTCTGTAATTCATGTTATAGCCACCACCGTCTCCTCGTAATTGAAATATCACTTCTTGAGGGTCGCCTGTTCCATATGGAGGTATAATTATACTATTCGCTTTTAACCAAGTTTCTCCATTATAAAAACAGTGCAGAACATATTCTATACGAGTCCAAGCAGGTTGTGCAGGCAAAGAAGCTGTTGCACTAAAATAAGTATTTCCAGCACTGGTTACAGTCATCAAAGTATCTTGAATATTGATCCAATTCCCATTTGAATCAACAGGGCTCCAATGAACATATACCACTGCATTTTGAAAAATTCTCGGGACTTTTGGGCAGGGAGTCTTTACTTTGAAATTCGCTGCAGCATTTTTAAGGGAACTGGGTTGGATGGCTCAAGTTTTAGTGACTCTTTCCAATACTGTATCGCACGATTTTTATCTCTTTTATTATAATAAGCAATACCAAGATTACATAATAAGTGGGTATTCACCCCTATCAGTTTTACAATTTTATTGAATTCATTTATTGCAAGGTCAAACTGTCCTGATTTTAGATATTTCTTTCCTAAATAATCATGAGTCAATGCATAATTGTTAAATACGGTCTTAACAGTTTCGTCTTTATGAAATTTTTCTGGTATGCGATATATTGGAGTTGGTATTGCAACTGATACATGCGCGGTATTAGTTAAAGCGAATCCTAATCCTACAGGGAAAACAAAAAATTTTTTTTTAAGAATTTTTTCATATTCCGGATGAAAATCAGTATAAACCCAAAAATTATTTAGATTGTATTCTATAAATTTTAATATACCATCTGACCAATTTTTCTGATTTCTTTTTAGAGAAGGAATGATAATTGCCGGCTGTAGTCTTTTAAGTTGTTGTTGATACCATTCTTGAAACAAATAAATATAAAAAATAGGTTTTACATCAGTTCTCAAATTTTTAACATTCTGTAGATACCACATAGAAAATACATATGAATTATCAAACGCTAAAAAGATTCCATTCTCAGGTAACATATTTAGTAAATTTATTGCATAATCATATGCAAAAAAATAGTTTCGTTTATTATTTCTATCAAAATTCTTATACATAAGCCAGACTGGTATTAAACTAATACTAAAAATAAAAAATAATCCGAATCTTTTAAAATGCGATTTTATCATATCACTGATAAAATGTATTCCTATACCAGTCATTGTAATAAATAAAGCAAATCCCGGCAGAAAGATACTATCTGCTTCAGGAGTTCTATGTCCGGGTTTACCATAAAGAGAAAGCAAAACCATTAAACCCAAAAAAGCAAAAATAGAAAAAGAAAAAAAATCTTTCTTACATTTAATAATTCCTATAATCACAAATGGAATACATACAAAAGTGAATTCTTTTAATAATGAGTAGAATTGAACTCCAGTAATTTTTAGTATCTGTATTGGTGTTCTCTGAAAAATTAAGTACGAAAAATCTCGCTGAAAAATAAATCTGAAAAACAGTGATATCGTTTTTGACTCACCTGAATTAATCACCGGTGAAAGTTGAGCACGCAAAAAAATATAAAGATAAGGTGTCAACCCTAGCAGGAACATACAACACATAGTAATTATTACATTGGATGATAAGATTTTTCTTTGATGGTAGAGAATATACACAACTGCTGGTATTATTGATACCAAAGAAAGATGATTAGCCAGACTAAGTCCAAGAATAAACATCCCAAGATATAACAACTTATATGCATCTGGTTTCTGTAACCAGAGCAATATAATAAGAAAAAACAAAAGCAGCAAAAAAACATTAAAAGTATAAACCTCTGCAATAGTAGAAACTTCCCAGAATGGATTTAAGAACGCAAATACAAACGAACTAATAATTCCAGCAAAAAAATCATTTGTTATAACAATTATTATTATACATAAAAGAGAAACGCTTCCAGCACCAAAAAATACAGATGTTAGATTTAACCAGTATACAGGTTCTTTTCCTGAAAATAATTGTTCACCAAGAAACATTGCGTTTGTTCCACACAGTGTGTATAATGGGTACCCTGTAGAATGCGGAATACCTCTTGTCCAGCATGCTGATGCAAAGTCAGCAGAATCACCCCAATATACTGTCGGACATAATGTCAACCAATAGATTGTAAAAGATGTTAAGAAAATTATCATCAACCAGAATAACTTATTATTCATCATATCTAACCTGCACTGATAATTTTCTGATGGATAGCTTCTTTTACGGCTTCAGCACGGTTTTTAACCAGAAGTTTTGAAAAGATTATGTTGAGTTGGTTTTTTACTGTCTTTTCTGATATGAAAATATTATCTGCTATCTCCCTATTAGAAAATCCATCCGAAACAAGTTTCAGGATTTGTATCTCGCGTTCTGTAAACTTTTTTGCACCCGTTGTTGTTTTTACTGCATAAACAAGTTTTGATATAACTATCTCTGAAACTGACATACCTTTTTGGCATACTACATGTATAGTTTTTATCAGGTCTTCAACTAATTTTGATTTTGGCACATAACCTACAGCACCTGCTTTTACAGCATCAAGTATATGTAATTCATCCTCATAAACAGAAAGTATAATGATCTTTGTATTGAGTTTTTTAAGTATCCTTTTTGTTGCTTCAATACCGTCCATACCAGGCATTGATATGTCCATCAATACAACATCAGGTTTATATTCTTCAGCAAGTTTGACAACATAATATCCATTGTTTGTTTCGCCAACAATCTTAAAATCTTTTTCTTCTTTTAATCTTTCTCTCAAAAGTTCCCTGAAAATATTATCGTCTTCAACAATAAGTATTTTTATTGGTTTCATGGTTGTTTTGCTATATCAGCACAGGATTATGATAGACATCAATTTTTCATTTTTACTATTTCTTCTCTGCTTCTACCATTTGAAATCAACGAAATTTTTGCACCGATAAGTTGCTCTATTTTTTTTACATATTGACGGGCATTGACAGGCAAATTTGCAAATCTTGTTATCCCTTTGATTGATTCCTGCCAACCTGATAGCTCTATATAGACAGGATTTATAGATTGCATAATTTTTCTTGATGATGGGAATTTTTTTATTATTTTACCGTTATATTTATAGTCAACACAGATTTTAATTTTTTTCAAATCATCCAGCACATCCAGTTTTGTCAGCACAATTTCTTTACAACCATTTAACATAACTGCATATTTTACAGCAACCGCGTCAAACCAGCCACACCGCCGAGGTCTGCCGGTTGTAGCACCGAACTCTTTACCTTTTTGTTGAATAAACTCGCCAGTTTCATTTTGTAATTCCGTAGGCATTGGTCCTTCGCCTACCCGTGTAGTATATGCTTTAGCGATACCTAAAACTTTGTCAATTTTTGTAGGTCCTATTCCGCACCCGACACAAACCCCACCTGCAATAGGATTTGAAGATGTGACGAATGGATATGTTCCGAAATCAACATCCAAAAGTGTTCCCTGCGCACTCTCAAAAATTATCTTTTTCTTTTTCGTGATTAAGCCATTTATCAACGCTGGTGTATCAGTTACATAATTTCTGATTTTATCAACGATAACAGAATAATTCCTAAAAATGGACTTTTTAATTTCATCAATATTCCCAACCATTTTTGCTTTTTCGTCTAAATTATTTTTAAGCAATTGCTCAAAAATGTTTCTATCAATATATTCACCCAGACGGATACCTGTTCTCGCCAATTTATCTGCATAGCAGGGTCCGATTCCTTTTTTTGTTGTCCCTATTTTTTGAATTTTTTCTCTGACCGCATCTAAAATCTTGTGATATGGCAGGATAATATGTGCCTTATCAGAAATAAAAAGCCGTTCTCTAACTTTTATTCCCCTTTTTTCCAAAAAATTTATTTCAGAAACTAATGCTTCAGGGTCAATAACAACACCATTCCCGATAATACACTTTTTGCCTTTTTCAAGTATTCCCGACGGAACAAGATGTAGTACAAACTCGTTATTATCAAACACAACGGTATGACCTGCATTATTTCCACCTTGATAACGGACAATATAGTCGGCATCTTTAGATAAAAAATGCACAACCTTGCCTTTACCTTCGTCACCCCATTGAAGCCCAACCACAACAAGCGTTGACATAAATTACCGCCTTGAAATTTCTACTGCAAGAATTCTTAAAGAGTCCGCAACTATCTCACAGGCATCAGAAATGTTTTCAATCGCCTCAATTAAATCATGCGCCACCACAACCTGCGATATTGACAGATTTGATTTCAGTATAATTTTTAATAAATCTCTGTGCTGGTCGTCTGCTATTTCTTCCGTATTTTCAACAGCGGTGCAAAGTTCCAGAATTTTTTGCTCGCTTTCATTTCCAATAGTATCAACAACATCTTTAAGTTTTACTACTGCATTCACAGATGTTTCAATAAATATTTTCAGTTCCTTCCCGAAACTTTCGTCAACAGTACCATCCCATAATGCAAGAAATCTACCGGCAGTATGTGCCCAGTCAGCAATCGTATCTACCCGTATAACAAAATTCATTAAATCGGTTCTGTCTTCCGGAAGAATCACACCTGTTGACATATCAGCAATGAGTTTCCTTCGTATGATATCTGCATCATGTTCATACTGTGCAACATTATGAATAAAATTTCGCATATTTGTAAAATCTTTATTTACAAACGACTTGACTGCTTTTTCAAGTTCTTTTACCGTCTGAATAACTTTACCAAAATGTTCCTGAGAGTGTTCCAAAACCTCTTTTTCTTTTTTCATCCCAATCCATTCAAAAATGTTTCGCATAAAAAACCTCCAATTAACGGCAAATTCCAAATTCCAAACACCAAATTAAGGCAAATTCTAAATCCTAAATTTTAAATCCTAACAGTACTTTGTTAAAAAATGGCACTTTTTGAGCCCTCTTATCCCCGATTAAATCGGGGACCTGTCCCCGAATGTCTCTATCGGGGACCTCAAAAATGGTTAATCTGTCATTGCGAGCCCCGAAGTGGCGTGGCAATCTCATCACTTTGCTATTTCACCAACGAGATTGCTTCGGCGGAGTTTACCCCGCACTGTGATGTGGGGCCTCGCAATGACTTCTAATGAGATGTTTTTCTACCAAATTATCGTCGGAAGCGAAATTTAGGCTCGTACCCGATATTCATCGGGATAAACTCCACTATTTTTGGAAATTAACAAAGTTCTATTTACTGTTTCGGTCTTGGAAGCAGCGATTACTTGTTCACAGTATTTCTTCTATTTTTCTTCTGTCAATGTTTTCATTCTTTCTTCTATATTAACCATCTTCCCTTGAAAATCCTCTTTTTCTTTACCCTTTAAGGAAACACATCTCTTATAGTTTTCAACAGCATTTTCAATATTTCCTTCTTTTTCGTAAATCAATCCTAAGTAAAAATAAGCAAAGGCATAGGATGGATCAAGCCTTAAGGTTTCCCTAAGATAAAGTTCTGCTTTTTCAAAATCTCCCAATGAACCATAAGCTTTTCCTAAACCAAGGTAAGCTGTGGCATGATTAGGATCAATCTTAAGCGCTTCTCTAAAAGATACAATTGCCTTTTGATAATCCTTTATATTCCAGTAGTCCAATCCTAAATTAGTATAGAACCGAGCATCTTTATGAATTCTAATAGCCTGCTTATAAAGCTTTATTGCCTCGGCATACTTTTTATTTTCTCCAAAATCAATAGCACAATTGTAAAATATGGAAGGTAAGAAACGATTTATTTGATATGCTTTTTGGTATTTTTCTTTTGCCCACCTCATCTCATTTATAGCCAACTTTAATGCTTCCGCTTCCTTTCCCTTTATTTTATTTATCTCTTCTTCTGCCTCCTCATAATCTTCTAACTTAAAATAGGCAAAGCTAATCAAAACTCTGTAAAAGGGATTATCTGGTTCAGAGATTAAACTTCTCTTGGCAAAGGTTAATATTTCTTCTGGCTCCTTATCAATATAATTTTGGATTGATTTTACAGCTTTAAGACTTTCTTGTGCACGGGCATAATAAACTTCTCCAAGAAGATAGAAAGCGATTTCGTTTTCGGAGGAAGTCTCCAATGCCTTCCAAAGCTCATGCTCTGCTTTTTTATATTCACCCTTTTCTTTATAAACCAAGCCTAAGACTGCATGTCCTGTTCCATCCTCAGGATCTCTCTGGATTGCCTCATTAGCAAATCTTTCCTGGCTCTTTAAATCACCTGTAATTAAATAATCATGAAAAGCAAGCATTGTCTCAAACCTTAGTTTACAATTTAAGCAAAGGTAAGATTTTTTCTCATCTAATAAACTTACCCGATCCCAATGTTCTTTCATCACACAATACTTATGAGGGCAATCAGTAAATCCAAAACTCTGACCTAGAATAAAAGATATTTCAGTAACAGATCTCCTTAAAAGAACTTCTTTATTTTTCCAGAAAAAAATTGGTTCTTTTAGACGATAAAGAGAAATAAATCCAATTTTACCGGGAGCGTGCACATTGGATAACCAAAACACATTAGATCCTTTCACCTTTGGCCCAATCAAAGAGTAATAAAAAGCATAATAAATGGCTTTAGGAAAATAAGGATACATTCCACTCACGAAATACAATTCACGATTTAAGGTTGGATCTAATCTTCCTTCGGACTCCCGCCAATATATTTTTAATGTATCCCAGTCCTTAATCTCTAAATTAGTTATACCTATAATTCTTACTGCATCAGTAGGAGCGGAATATTTATCTAATTCATCAAGTAAAGTACGGGTATATGTCCAGTAAGTATGCTTGTTTTCTAAAGGTGCAGCAATTTCAGTCTCATATCTAAATCTCTCCTCTACGTATGGAATGAGTTTTTTAATAAATTCTTTATCCACTTTCCCGATAGGAACCAGGTATATTTTACCTTGACGAAATTTACCTTCTTCAATCTTTTGTGGAAATGGAAGAGGCGGAGTTGACGAAATCCTTGAATAATTAAAATAATAAAGCGGGATTCCTATAATGCTAAAACTAACCAGAAGCGGTAAAAGGAAAAGAAATACAACTACAAAGATTACTTTTATATGTGTTTTATGTCTTTTGCTACGCATGATTAAATATAGACCTAATGGAGCAAAAAATAAAAGACATAAAACGATAACCCAAGTTTTCTCATACCATTTTATCTTTTCCATATTGCAAAAAATTGTAAAACCCTTTTCCGCCTAAGGTGGATCAAAGTAGTTTTTGTTGACTTTTTCAACAGTAATTGAAAAATCAAAAATTACCGACGACTAAAATTCAAATGTAAGCAAATGCTTACATTTTTTGTTTGATTTTCGTCTTAAAACAGCAAATACATTTTATACACAAAAAAAGAAATTATACCAGAAACTAACGGCGTAATAACCCACGCAATAACTATATCTCTTGCAATTCTGAAATTAACAACCTGACTTTTGCGAACCAGCCCGAGACCTATAATCGCACCAACTAATGCATGGGTTGTTGAAACCGGTATTTTCAGTTGGGTAAAAAAATGCACAGTTAATGCAGTTGCTATATCAGAACATACACCCATCGCAGGTGTAAGTCGCGTGATACTACAGCCGACAGTTATTGCTACTTTTGAACCAAACAACACTGCACCTGTCAGTATTCCGCATCCGCCGAGAAAAACTGCAGTTTTCACTGAAACCACTTTAGAAGCCGAGAGCAATGCGGTAGCATTTGCTACATCGTTTGCACCCCAGGTATATGCAGTATAACAACTTGTAACAACAATCAACCATTTACAGATTTTAGAGAATTGTTTTTCAAACTGGAATTTTTTAAGTATAAAAACCAAACTCAAAAATACCGTATAAGCAATCAGTCCTGCACCAGTTGGTGTGGCAATCCAGCAGATAACAATTTTTTTTAATATCTGCCAGTTAATAGGTGATGCAATTGCAAGACCAAGCCCGGCAATCCCACCAACAACTGAATGAGTAGTACTTATAGGTAGTCCAAAATAAGTTGCTAAGAAAACCCAAAATATCGCACCTATCAAGCCGAGTAGTACTACTTCAATAGTTAAATATGCAGCGGGAACAATTCCACTACCGATTGTTTTGGAAACCTTATGACCTTCTAATATAGCGCCTAATAATGCACATAAACCGCACAAAAACATCCCTCTAACAACCTGGCGTGTGCGTGCACCGATAACACCAACCCAATCTCCGAACGAATTAGCAGCATCGTTCGCACCAATCGCAACTGCGTAAACAACTGCAAGCCCGATACAAAATAATATCATATTTTTAGTCGGTCAAAAATTTTTTTGATATTCCTTATGTAATAATCAGTATTAAAACAATTTGCTATTTCTTTTTCTGTAAGAAATTTTTTAAGTTTGTTTTTGTTTCTGAAGCTTTCTTGAGCCAGTTTTTGGATAATCGGATAAATTTTTTCACGAGAATAACCTTTTTTTATAATTTCTAAAAGCAGCCGTTGTGAAAAAATTGCATTTTTTGTGAGTGCGAGGTTATCAACCATTTTTTGAGTATTGACACTCATATTTTTAATAACATAATCCATTTTTTTAAGAACATAGTCAAGCAGAATTGTAGAATCGGGAAGTATTATTCTTTCTACAGAAGAATGCGAAATATCCCGTTCGTTCCACAGTGCGATATTTTCTAATGATGATAAAGCATTTGCTCTAATTACTCTTGCAAGTCCGCAGAGTTGTTCGCAAATTACAGGGTTTCTTTTGTGTGGCATTGCAGATGAGCCTTTCTGACCGACAGTAAATGGTTCTTCAACTTCGGCTATTTCTGTTCGCTGAAGTGTTCTTATTTCAGTTGCAAACCGTTCTATTGATGAAGCGATTATATCAAGTGTAAGCAGAAACTGTGAGTGTCTGTCTCTGGGAATGATTTGTGTAGATACAGGTTCGGGCACAAGCCCCAGTTTTTTACAAACATATTCTTCAATTTCTGGTTCAATATGAGCATATGTTCCAACCGCACCTGAAATTTTGCCAAACGAGATATTCTGTTGTGCAATTTTAAGTCGCTGAATATTTCTCAACATTTCACTATACCAGCCCGCAAGTTTGAATCCGAAAGTGATTGGTTCTGCATGAATACCGTGTGTTCTGCCAATCATTAGCGTATTTTTATATTTTCGCGCTTGATTTTTTATCGTCTGGGAAAATGTTTCTAAATCAGCAATCAGAATATCGGATGCCTCTTTTAACTGGAGTGCAAGTGCTGTATCCAAAACATCAGAAGAGGTAAGTCCTCTGTGAATATAGATTGAGTCCTTTCCAACGCTCCCAGCAACGTATGTCAAAAACGCAATCACATCATGCTTGACAATTTTTTCTATTTCTTTGATTATTTTGAGCTTAAATGTGGCATGTTTTTTTATTCTTTCATATGCGGTTCTTGGAATTTCGCCTTTTTTACAAAGTGCCTCACAAACAGCGATTTCTACATCCAACATTTTCTGGAACCTACTCTCATCAGTCCATATTTTTAACATTTCTGGATAACAATATCTCTCAATCATAAACACCTCGTTCTGTCAGTTGCTCATTTAGCTAAATGAGCAAGTGTCTTTTTATAACTAATTTTATTGCTTCAGGATAAAGTTTATGCTCTTGTTTTAACACCCGTTTTTGTAATTTTACAGGTGTATCGTTCTTAAAAACCTTCACTTTTTTTTGCAAAATTATTTTTCCATGGTCGTATTTTTCATCAACAAGATGAACCGTGCAGCCGGATATCCTCTCGTTTGCTTCAAGCACCGTTTGATGAACTTTTATGCCATACATTCCTTTTCCGCCGAATTTTGGTAAAAGTGCAGGATGGATATTTAGGATTTTACCTCTATATTTTCTGATAAAATTTTTACCAAGTTTTAATAAAAATCCAGCAAGACAAACTAAATCAACTTCAAATTTTTCAAGAATCTCAATCGCTTTTCTATCAAAATCATATTTTTTTGCGTCAACAAAAACTGCTCTTATATTATACTTTTTCGCTCGCTGTAATGCAAATGCTTCTTTTTTGTTACTTATAACCACCACAACTTTTGCATCAATTTTGTGTGACATACAGGCATCAATAATCGCTTGAAGATTTGTCCCACTGCCTGATACCAAAACACCGATTTTTATTTTGTTAGACAACTTCTACTCCTTTTTTCCCTTTAACAATCTCACCAATAATAATTGAATCCTTCAACAACTCAAGAACTCGTGAACTCGTGAACTCGTGAATTATCATTACCATTCCAATTCCCATATTAAAAGTTCTGTACATTTCTCTATCAGAGATATTTCCTTTTTTTTGAATAACCTTAAATATTTCCGGTACATTCCAACGATTTTTACGAATAACAGCTCTACAATTTTCTGGGAGTATTCTAACGATATTATCATAAAAACCACCGCCAGTGATGTGACAGATACCAGTAATTGCAGATTGCAGATTGCAGATTGCAGATTGAATTTCTTTTACATAGATTTTTGTTGGTTTAAGAAATTCATTACCAAATTTTTTAATTTCTTTTTCTGCAAAAACCTTTCTGATAAGTGAAAAACCATTTGAATGAAGACCGCTTGATGGAATGCCAATTATCAAATCACCATTTTTTATTCTTGTGCCATCAATAATCTTTTCCTTATCAATAATACCAACCGCAAAACCTGCTAAATCATATTCATTACCTTTGTAAAATCCCGGCATTTCTGCTGTCTCACCGCCGAGCAATACACATCTTGCTTGTTCACAACCATTTTTTATCCCAATAATTACATCTTTAGCAATTTTTAGATTCAGTTTTCCACAAGCATAATAGTCAAGAAAAAATAATGGTGTTGCACCACAACATAAAACATCATTTACATTCATTGCAACAAGGTCAATCCCAACAGTATCATGCTTATTCAATAATTGTGCAATTTTCAGTTTTGTACCAACACCATCACAAGAAGCCGCAAGATATATGTCGGGTTTGTTGAGTTTATTGAGTTCATTGAGTTTGTAAAGTCCTGAAAATCCACCAATTTTTGGAGATAGTTTTTTTATCCAACTCACAAGTTTATTTGCTTTATTTATATCAACACCAGATTTTTTGTAACACAGATTACACAGATTTTTCATATCACAGATTACACAGATTTACTGCCTGGTTTTACAAGCGGTATTCCTTTTTTACATAACGGACAAGTTTCAGGTTTATATGTTTTTATTTTCAGTTTTAATAATGAGATAGCGAAATTTTTTAATTGCGACCTATCAATAATTGTAGCCATTCCTGCTATCTTACCACCTGCTTTTTTTACCACTTCCATTACTTCGTTTGTAGAACCACCAGTTGTAATTACATCTTCAACAACAAGACAGTTTTCACCCTTTTTTATTTCAAATCCACGCCGAAGTTTCATTACTCCATTTTCGCGTTCACAGAATATAGCCCGACAGTTTAGTTGTCTTGCAACCTCCTGTCCGATAACAATCCCGCCTATCGCAGGACTAATAACACAAGAGACAGTTGATAAGTTGATAAGTTGATAAGTTGATAAGATTTTTTTTATTAAGGCTTTTGCAAGTTGCTCAGCAATATTGGGATATTGCAAAACTTTTGCACATTGAATATATTTGTCTGAATGTAGTCCCGACGAAAGCAGAAAATGTCCTATTAAAAGTGCTTTTTTTTCTTTGACTAATTTTAGTGTATTCATTTTATTTCTTCAAGCGTTTTTTCTGTTACTAAAAGTGGATTTTCTGCTTTAATTATCGGCCTTCCAACAACAATATAATCAGCACCTTTTTCTTTTGCTTCTTTCGGGGTAAGTGTTCTTTTTTGGTCATCAGTTTCTTCAGCAAGACGAATTCCTGGAACAATTATTTGAAGCCTACTAATTTTTTTCACAATATCTATTTCTCTCGGCGAACACACAATGCCATCAAGTCCTACATCTTTTGCTATTTTAGTTAATAATTCAACTTGTGCTTCTATTTTTTGTGATATTCCAATCTCTTTTAAATCGTTGTCGTCTAAACTTGTAAGAACTGTTATCCCCCATAAAAGTGGCCTGTTTTTTAGCGATATACATTTTTCAAGCATCTCTTTCCCGCCTGAAATATGTAGTGATACCGCAAAAACTTTTTTTTCACCTGCAACCATAACAGCATCAGAAACAACAGTTGGTATATCGTGATATTTCAAATCCAGAAATACTTTACAACCGTTTGAATTTAATATCTCCAGAATAGCAGGACCAACCGCTGTAAAAAGTTTTGAACCCACTTTGAATATTTTTACTTTATGTTTCAGAAGTTTAACAATTTTTTCTGCCGGTGATATACTATCAACATCTAATGCAACAATCAGTTCCATATTAAACCTAAATTATCACGAACAAAGGCAAACATCACGAATTGTTACAAATTTCGTTCGTATTTATTCGTGTTAACATTCATAGCATTTATTCGCGATATCTCTTCAATTATTTCTATTGTTGTTTGGGGGTTCGCAAAATTCGCACAACCAACAGCAACCGCTTTTGCACCTGCTCTAAAAAATTCCAGCGCATCATTTACATCCATTATCCCGCCCATACCGATTACTGGGATTCTTACCGTCTGACAAGCCAGATAAACCATTCGTAAAGCAATATGTTTTATGCAGGGCCCTGAGAGACCACCAAACACCAGAGATGGAGAGAAAAACAGAACAGGGAAAGAGTTGATTAAAGAAACAGCGTCACAGCCGGCATCCTCACAAGATTTTGCAATTTTTGTAATATCGGTAACATTTGGTGAAAGTTTGGTAATCAAAGTCAAGTTTGTTCTTTTTCTTATAGTGCTTACGAGTTTATATGTTTGTTTAGCACTTTGTGAAATAATTTTTTTACCGATTATATTCGGGCAGGAAAGATTCAGTTCAACCGCAGCAATTTTTTCAGAATTTAATGTTTCTATTATTTCTAACAATTCTTTTTCTGTATTTCCGCCGACACTTACGATGATATGTGTTTTTGTAATTTTTTTTAATTCTGCCAGTTTATCTTTTAAGAAAATTTCTAATCCAACATTTTGAAGTCCGATAGAGTTTATCATTCCGTAATGTAGTTCAAAAATTCGTGGTTGAGGATTTCCCAATCGTGGTTTTAATGTAATCGTTTTTGTAACAATTGCACCAATTTTATCTAAATCTACCAAATCCTTGAATTCAAGCCCGTAGCCGAAAGTACCTGATGCAACCATCACTGGATTTTTTAGTTTCAGTTTCCCGATTAGCACACTCATTTTTTCATTTGCTCATTTAGCTAAATGAGCAAGTATCATTCCCAAATTATTTGTTCAGCATCAAAAATGGGACCGTCTTTACAAACCCGTTTGTATTCATAGTTATTTTTCATTTTTAATTTTTCATTTTTAATTGTTTTTATCACACAGCCCATACAGGCGCCTATCCCACACGCCATTTTTTCTTCTAACGAGATATAACATTTTAATTTATATTTTTTTGATATTTCAGCAATTTGTTTCAGCATTGGTTTTGAGCCGCAAGCGTAAACGGCTGTGGATAGGTGGTTAGGTGGATAGGTGGTTAAGTGATTAGCAAAGACATCAGAAATCAATCCTTTTTTACCTAAAGTGCCATCGTCGGTAGAGATAAAAAGTTTACAACCAAGCTTCTTGAATTCTTTTTTGAACAAAATTTCTTTTTTTGTTTTTGCACCGATAAAAACGGCAGTGGATATGTGGATAAGTGAATAAGTGGATAAGTGTTTAGCGAGAAATAGAAGTGAGGCGATACCGGTTCCACCGGCGACAAGTGAGATGGGAGATGTGAGATGTAAGATGTGAGATGGGAAACAATTGCCAAGAGGACCAATAATACTTAACGAATCACCAACCTGACATCTACTCAGAACTTCTGTGCCACAGCCTACAACTTTAAAAACAATATCAAAAGTTTTTTTATTAACGCCACAAATACTGAACGGCCTTCGTAAAAATGTTTTTTCATTGTCTATTTTTATCATTACAAACTGACCGGGTTTTGCTGAATGAGCAATTTCAGGACTATAAAAAGTAATTAAAAAATGCTTTTCAGCAAGTTGTTTTTTGGCGACTATTTGTGAGTCAATCTGATATAATTTTTCCATTTTCCTTTACAATTTTGCCACCAACGATTGTCGTTATAGCAAAACCTATTAATTTCATTCCGATGAATGGTGAGTTTTTACTTTTAGATTCAAATTTGTCAATAGTTTTTGTTTTATTCAAATCAATTATTGTTATATCCGCAGCAGAACCTATAGATAGAGATCCACAATTTAGATTAAATATCTTTGCAGGATTGAATGTTAGTTTTTCAATTGCTTGAGATAATGTTAAAACTTTTTTATGGACAAGTTTTGTAATCACTAAAGGCAATGTTGTCTCAAGCCCGATTATCCCAGAAGGTGCAATCTTAAACTCTTGTTGTTTTTCTTCAGCCAGATGCGGTGCATGGTCTGAAGCGATACAATCAATAGTATCATCCGCGAGTCCATGAAGCAATGCTTTTACATCATCTTCAGTTCTCAATGGCGGGTTAACTTTTAAGTTAGTATCATAATTTCTATTTTTTATTTCTTTATCAGTTAATGAAAGATGGTGTGGCGTAACTTCTGCGGTAATTTTTACTCCTCGTTTTTTGGCATCTCTTACAAGTTCTACAGATTTGGCAGTTGAGATATGCGCAATATGTAAACGCCCATCGGTAAGTTCACAAAGTGCAATATCTCGTGCGACAATAATTTCTTCTGCCTGTCTTGGAATCCCTTTCAAGCCTAAAACTGTTGATATATATCCTTCGTTCATTTCACCATCTTTTGTAAGATTCGTATCCTCGCAATGTGAAATAACAGGTAGGTCAAACATTTTACTATATTCAAGTGCTTTTCGCATTATATTTGCATTCATCACCGGTTTGCCATCGTCTGAAATTGCAACAATTCCTGCATTTTTCATCTTGCCTATTTCTGCGAGTTCTTCGCCTTTCTGACCTTTCGTGATAGCACCAACTGGCAGAACATTTACAATACCTTCGTGCATTGCAGTCATCAACACGAATTTAACTCCGGTAACAGAATCTATTGGTGGATGTGTATTTGGCATCGCAAATATCGTCGTGAACCCGCCTGAAGCAGCTGCCCTTGTTCCTGAAGCGATTGTTTCTTCGTCGCTATGCCCGGGTTCTCGTAAATGTGTATGAATATCAATCAGCCCGGGTGTTACAATTTTATTTTTAGCATCAATAACTTTGGCATTTGGCATTTGGCATTTAGCATTTTGTATTTTACCGATTTTTACAATTTTTCCATTTTCTACAAGAATATCAGCTTTTTTACAAATTCTATTTGCAGGGTCTACGACAAGTCCGTTAAGAATTAAAAGATTCACATTCGCCTCCGTCAGTATCAGCTAAAAGATAAAGCACCGCCATTCTTACAGCAATTCCATTTGTTACCTGCTCGGTAATTACTGACTTTTTACTATCGGCAACTTCGGTTGAAATTTCTATTCCTCTGTTCATAGGACCCGGATGCATTATTAAGATATCTTTTTTTGCATTAAGAAGTTTTTCAGAATTAACCCCGAAAATTTCGCTATATTCTTCAAGTGTTGGGAAAAGATGTTGTTCCTGCCTTTCTTTTTGTATTCTTAATATATTTATAACATCCAGTTTATGAATAATTTTTGAAATATCATAATGAACTTCAACATTCATTTTATAGATTTCTGCAGGTATTAAAGTAGCAGGTGCTACAACAAACACATTGGCGCCTAATTTATTCAAGCCCCATATATTTGACCGTGCAACTCTTGAATGCAAAATATCGCCGACGATTGCGATATTCAGACCTTTGATTCTATCTTTTTTTTCTAAAATTGTGAAAATATCCAGAAGCCCTTGTGTCGGATGTTCATGCATTCCATCGCCGGCATTAATAATAGATGCTGAGATTGTCTTCGCAATAATATGGGCAGCGCCTGACATACTGTGTCTGATAACAACGAAATCGGCTTTCATTGCTTCAATTGTTTTTGCTGTATCTATGAGTGATTCGCCTTTTACTACTGACGAAGTTGATATTGCGATATTTACCGTATCAGCCGAAAGCCGTTTTGCTGCGAGTTCAAACGATGTTCTTGTTCTTGTAGATGGCTCGTAAAAAAGCAGCACGACTGTTTTTCCGCGTAATGTCGGTACTTTTTTAACTGTCCTTGTAAATAGTTGTTTGAACGGTTTAGCAGTTTTCAGTATTAGTTCTATTTCTTTTTTAGAAAGATATTCAAGCCCCAATAGGTCTTTGTGATTTAATTTCATCCCGCTTTTCCTCCTTGCTCTTTTAATACAACTTTATCTTCTCTATCAATTTCTTTCAAGTTAACGCATATTAATTCTTTTTTAGAAGTCGGAAATTTTTTCCCAACAAAATCCGGTTGAATTGGGAACTCACGGCCATCTCTATCAATAAGAACAGCAAGTTTGATTGTTTTAGGTCTACCGAAATCAATTATTTCATCTATTGCAGCCCGTATTGTTCTGCCTGTAAAAAGCACATCATCAACCAGCATGATATGTTTTCCTGTTACATCAAACGATATTTTTGTCTCTTTCACAATAGGCTGGTGTGAAATTGAATTAACATCATCTCTGTAGAGTGTAATATCTAAAATACCCAACGGCACTGTTAGACCTGTAATTTTCTTTATTAAATTTTTAAGCCGTTGGGCAATATAAATCCCACGGGTTTGAATCCCGATGAGTGCTATTTTTTCAACATCATAAGATTTTTCAATAATTTCGTGAGCAAGTCGCAGCAATGTTCTTGCAATTTCTTTTTCAGTCATTATCACTTTTTTCTGAATTAGTTGTTGAGTAGACATCTTTATAACCTCCTTGTGGTGACAGCCCTATCGGGCTGTCGTGCCCCTCGCAGAACCGTGCTTGCAGATTGCCCACACACGGCTCTTCAATAACACTTCCTCATAAAGCA
>JBFLWK010000024.1 GCA_040757695.1 Elusimicrobiota bacterium | reverse complement strand
CCCCCCCCCCCCCCCCCCCCCCCCCCCCCCCCCCCCCCCCCCCCCCCCCCCCCCCCCCCCCCCCCCCCCCCCCCCCCCCCCCCCCCCCAAAACACAAAATTAAAGGTTAAAATTAAAATGGAGAAAAACATGGAGCAGAAAAAAATTCTTGTTGTAGATGATGAAATTGAAATTTTGAAATTTATTGAAAAGGCGCTTACAAAAAATAATTATTTTGTAAAAACAACTTCTAATCCACATGAAGCGGTTGAATTATTAAAAAAAGCAGATGATAATTTTGATGTTGCGATAGTTGATTTACGAATGCCGGATATTGATGGAATGAAACTTTTAGAAATTATTAAAAAGGACTTCCCAAAAATTGAGGTTCTCATAATCACCGCACACGCAACAATTGAAACTGCTATTGAGTGTCTCAAAAAAGGTGCGGAGAATTATTTGATAAAGCCGTTTGATATGTCTGAACTTTTAACAACAATTGAAAAAACGCTTGAAACCAAACAACTGAAATCGCAACTGGTTTCACTTCAAGAGATGGATAAACTGAAAGATGAATTCATATCAACCGTTTCGCATGAGTTAAAAACACCACTTCAAGCAATATCAGGTGCAATTGAGCTGCTATCAAAATATGAAAAATTTGAAATTGAAAAAAGGAAGTTTCTGCGTCGTCAGTCGGACAGAGATATTCCAAAACTTGTTGAGATAATTAACCGTCAAACAGAAAAAATGAAAGGGCTTGTAAATGACTTACTTGATTTTGCAAAATTAGAAGCCGGTTTTGTAGAGATAGAAAAAAAAGAAATTCCGGTAGCAAAAATTATTAGTGAAGCGGTGTACGAAATTAAGCCAGTGGCAGATAGTAAAAAAGTAGAGATACGATATATCAGTTCAATAAGTAATGTTTTGACTCTCAATTGTGATGCAAAACTTATCAAAAGAGTTCTTTCAAACCTGCTATTAAATTCTATAAAGTATACACCACCAGGTGGTAGAGTTTCAGTATGGCTGCAAAAGAAAGATAACGAAGTTGAAGTCGCTGTTGAAGATAACGGTATCGGTATCGCAAAAGAAAATTTGGAAAAGATTTTTGAGAAATTTTATAGAGTTGACCAGTCGTTAACCCGTGAGCAAGGCGGGTTCGGGCTTGGGCTTGCAATCTGTAAAAAAATCGTAGAACTGCACGGTGGCAAAATCCGGGCAGAATCCGACGGGCTTGGCAATGGCTCAAGGTTTGTTTTCACACTACCTGTATGAAAAAAAACCAGATACTAAAAGAAGTAAAACGGGAGACGGTAAATGGTAGACGGAAAATCAAAAACCGTTTATTATGCCTATTGTTTTACCTTTTACCTTTTACCTTTTACCTTTTACCTGCCTTTACTACCTGCCTCTATGCCGGTACTTCTACCACTTACACAACAGATATTCAGTTTAATGCAGGTCAGCGGCAGGACACCATTGTTTTTGGTAGCGGTGCTGATGCGTTCGTTAATTTAACAAATAATTTTTACGAGGTAACAACCTCACCGCAGCCACCTGCAAGAAGATGGCATGCGATGACCTACAATCCTTCAAAAAACAAAGTGATTCTATTTGCTGGACTTTCGTCTTCAGGCATTCCACTTAATGACACTTGGATCTACAATCCACAAACAAATCAGTGGACTCAAAAAATACCGTCAACAACACCTTCTGCCAGATATGGACATATTTTAGTTTCTGACGGTACTAAAGCGTTTTTGTTCGGTGGCTATGATGGTGCTGACTATTTTGATGATACTTGGGAATATGATTTTGATACAGACAATTGGACAAAAATTACGACAGTTTCTTCACCAACCGCGAGAGCCTGGAGTTGCGCTGATTGTGATTTGATAAACAACAAAATAATTCTTTTTGGCGGTCGTAAATATGATACAGCATTATCATCTGAAACATGGATTTACCATATTATTGGTTCCTCATGGACAAAAGGTAGTTACAGCCCTATTGCAAGAACCGGTTCTGCGGGTTGTTATGACGCTGAAACCAAAAAGTTTTTGATTTTTGGCGGTGAAACCGCTACAGGTTATCTTTCAGATACATGGGTTTATGATTACAATACAAATGTATGGTCTTACAGGAATCCGTTAACTAACCCATCCGCGAGGTCTGATGCAGTTATTTTTTATGACTTCCGAAATAAAAGAACCGTGTTATTTGGTGGAAAAGATTCATCAGAGAATAAAGCTGATATATGGTTCTATTCATATTCCAATAATAAATGGTCAACTTCACCACCACAAACAAGCCCCTCGGCAAGATATGGTTCTGCGATAACATATATTTCATCCCCCCCCTCAACCCAAAAAGCGTTTTTGTTCGGTGGATTTGCTAATAATGGTTCCCAGAACGATTCCTATAACTATGTTTTCAGGTCGTCAGGTAGTTATACAAGTATCTATTTTGATACACCATTTTCTACACAACTTTACTGGCAGACAATACAAGCACCACTCCGTAGTGGCGTGCCTGCTAATACATCACTGAAATTTCAGGTTGCTTCGTCTACTGATAATTTTACATATTCTGACTTTACCGGCTGGGATAATACACCAAATACATTTTTTGAATATGCTGATAGCCCGATTCCAATTAGCACCCCCCCCAATTTACACAATAATAAAAGATACTTGAAGTTGAAATTTTTTTTTGATACCACAGAGCCGCCAGTTTCAAGCCAACTCCAGAGCATAACTGTCAGTTTTAACAGAACGCCTACTCAACCTGCACTGAACTCGCCAACAAATAAGTTTTCAACAAATAATACTACACCCGATTTTTCTTGGTACGCAGCAGCCGACGACGATAATGATACACTGACATACAAAATTGAGATTGATAATGATGCTGATTTTTCATCACCAGTAATCACATCATCAAATATAGCAACCACTTCTTACTCTACAACAACAATTTTAAGTCACGGAAAATACTTCTGGCGGGTTTGTGCTTACGATGGTTCTGAGTATTCACTTTGGGCGTCTACTTATACACTCTATATTGATACAATACCGCCATCTGCAATAACCTCAATTTCTGCATCTATCGGCACACGCAATGGAACAATAAATCTGTCATGGCTGGCACCGGGTAATGATAATTTTTCAGGCGATATAATTTCAGGCAACTACTTTATCCGAAAAGCAACCTGCCCGATTCTGACTGAAACTGACTGGCAAAATAATTCAACTGGCGAAAGAAGTATCTCAAAATCAGTAATTATTCCGGCTGAATTACAAACATTTACTTTTGATGGCTTATCTGATAGCACAACATATTATTTCTCAGTAAAAACTCAGGATGGCACAGGAAATGTTTCTGCAATTTCGTCCACTTCGCCGTTTTGTATGACCAACGCAGCACCAACAGTTACAGTAAAATCACCTAATGGTTCAGAGATATTTTCAGCAACCCAAATTATTGCGTGGACATATTCAGACCCGTATCCACCGAATGATTCTCACATATTCTCAATCTATGACTCATCTGATGGTGTTAATTTTTCTGTTCTGGTAGCTTCCGGACTTGCGAATATAACATATTATTTATGGAATACAATACCTGTAAGAAACTCGGCAACACATAAAATAAAAATTGTTGCCCGCGATTCAAGAGGACTTGAAGGATTTGATATTTCAGATAATAGTTTTATAATCAGCAATCCCAATATAGCGCCTGTTGTGAATTTGATTCAGCCGAATGGTGCTGAAAAGATTTCAGGAGATTATACAATAAGTTTTTCAGTTACCGACGATAACCCGGCAGATACACATAATTTTACAATTGTTGCATCAACTAATTCCGGCTATTCTTACGATATAAAAATCGCTGAAAACATTTCTGTAACTAATTATGTTTGGGATACAACACAATTTCCTAACTCGCTAAAATACCGTATAAAAATTAGCGCTACTGACGACGGAATGCCCAACCTATCTGCTGACGATTTTTCAAACTCTGATTTCACAGTCAACAATAATAACAAAGCACCATCAGCACCACTCATTGTCTCACCATTAAACGGTTCTTATAATACAACAGGTACACTAAAGTTTGTCTGGCAGAAAGCATCTGACCCTAATCCTGAAGATTTGTTAACTTATACGCTTTACTATTCAACCGATAAATTTTTTGATGATGCTACCATTGTGCCAGGTATCACAGGATTAGAGTACACACCTGCTAATGTTAAAGAAGAAATGCAATACTACTGGAAAGTTGCAGCTGTTGACCCGTTCGGTTACAGTGCGATATGCAACCCGTTCAGTTTTGTTGTTTCCTGGAGTAAAGATGATTCTGACGATGGGAAAGTGAGAGTAGAAATTACTGAGGGGCTTCCTGCCGGCTATTATGTAAAAGTTGAAAATACGCCTACTACTGACAGTGCTGATTTTTCTGCCGCAATAAAGAATGCTGTTTCAGACCGTCTGATAAAATATATCAATCAGCAAATATACAAAATCACTATCTATAACCAAAATAATACTCCTCAAAATATCACAATAAAAGGCAGTGTGCGATTTAATTATTTAGATGAGAATACTGATGGTTATATGGACAATACTGATATCAGAACTGATAAAATTCGGATTGCTGTTTTGAACGACACAAAAAACAGATGGGAATTCCCGAAAACAGCCCAGATTATTGATAAAACACAAAAATATCTGAAAGTTGATGTTGAACATTTTTCGTATTTCACAATAGTCGCATCAGTTACGCCGACAAAAAAGATATCAAATATCGTCAACTACCCCAACCCGTTTAATCCTGAAAAAGAAACTACTACCATAAAATATGTATTGACAGAATCTGACGATATTTTAGTCCAAATTTTCAATCTTGTTGGCGATTTGGTTTATCGGCAAAAAATACATTCCAATGAAGAAGGCGCAATCGGCCAACCTGAAGGCTACACAAACGAGATAACCTGGAACGGTAAAAACGGTGATGGTATTACTGTTGCCAATGGTGTCTATATTATGGAAATAAAATCCGGTAACGAAAAAGAAATAAGAAAAATAGCAGTTGTAAAATAAGGCAGGTTAAAAGTTAAAGGTGAAAGGTTAAAATGTGGCGGAGGTTTTATGTCAAAAAAAATTCTTGTTGTTGACGATGAACAGGATATTGTTGAAATTATTTCAATGTATCTTGAAAGAGAAGGCTACGAAACAATTGGTGCTAATGACGGGCTTTCTGCGTTTGAAAAAACTATCAATGAAAAACCTGATTTGATAATTCTTGATATTATGATGCCCGAAATGGACGGGCATTCGCTTAATATCAAACTCAAAGAATTTCCTGAGACAAAAGATATTCCTGTTATTGTAATCACTGGGCGTGGACATTTGAAAGAAATTATTATGGCAAGAACGGATGTTACAGTCGTAGATTATTTAGAAAAACCATTCCAAATGGACGAACTTTTAGCAAAAATAAAAAATGTGTTTGATGAAAACAAAAAAGTGGTTATGTGATTATGTGATTAAGTGGTTGGTTTCTACTAATCACTTATTCACTTATTCACTTGTTCACTTGTTTTTATTCACTTATCCACTTATCTATGCAACAAACAATGGTGGTCTGCCAGCCGAATATCTATTAACATTTTATCCGGATGCAAGAACCGCCGGGCTCGCAGGTGCCGCAACCGCAATATCCGGCTCATCAGTATCTATGTACTATAATCCTGCTGGGATATCATCCTGTTTTTATAACGAAATAACATTTTTTTATACACCGCTCATCTCAGGGACAAAATTTGCATATATCAGTTATCTGTATCCATTAGCAAGTAAAGAAGCCATCGCTGCGTCAATCAGTGTTCTTTCAACACCGAATATAGAGAAAACCAATTCTATCGGTGAAACACTGTACGATTTTTCATCACAGGAAGCAGTATTCAACATTACATATTCAGCTGCGATTGGCGAATCAACTGATGCAGGATTGAACCTGAAGTTTCTATCTCAAAGTATTGATGATTTTACAGCACATACTGTCTCAGCGGATATCGGACTTCTATCTGACTACGATGATACAAAATACGGGCTTGCAGTAAAAAATATTATACCGCTAAAACTTGAAAAAGATAAACTGCCTGTATCAATTCGGTTAGGACTTAGACAGCGTATTTATGAAAAACTTTTTCTGAGTACTGATTTAGCGGTTGATAATGTATTTACAAAATCGGTCAGAAGATTGTTTTTTGGCTCGGAGTATAATTACAAAATATATTCTTTCAGGGGAGGTGCAAATTACAAAGAACTCACTGCTGGTGTAGGTGTAGCAGAAGAAAAATTTTCACTTGATTATGCTGTTTCAATTCATCCGTTATCCATCACACACAGATTCTCGGTTGCGTTGAGGTTCGGTATTGAGCCGACTAAAGCAGAAAAATATGCGGTTAAATTGCTTGAAGAAAATAAATCAAAAATTGAAGCAGCAGAAAAACAGCTTGCTGAAAAAAGAAAGGACTTGGACAAGGATATTGAGATATTTAATACTGAAAAGAAAAAAGTGGAAAAATTACTGATGACCGACGACAAACTAAAAAAAGAATGGCAAAAAATCCAGACCGAAAAAAACCAGATTGCATTTGAACTTGAAATCGCTAGAAAAAAACAGCAAATTGCGCAGATGTTAACAGATGCACAGCAGTATTTTGATAACAAGGAATACAGCAAAGCAACGGATACTGTGAATAGGCTACTTGAACAAGAACCACAAAATGAGCCCGCACTGTTGCTTTTTACAAAAATTAGAGATATGACAACTTCAACATCAGCGCAGGAAAAATATCTGAAGGCATTACAATTATACGAGCAGGAAAGGTTTGATGATACCATCTGGCTTGTACAGGGCGCACTACAAATAAATCCTACTTATACGAATGCACAGGTTTTGCTCCGTCAGGCAAAGGCAAGAAATTATATTTCACAACAAAAATATCAGGACGCAAAATATGAACTTGTAGAGGCATTAAAACTTAAGCCCGACGATACCAGTGTCCTTGAATTACTCAAAAAAGTCCAGACAATAATTGATATAACGGAGGAAAAATGAAAACAAAAAAGTGGTTATGTGGTTATGTGATTAAGTGGTTTGTATTTACTATTCACTTATTCACTTATCCACTTATCCATTGCCTTTACTGTCAGGTAGACCCAGAGGTTTATTTTAATTCCGGTATTGATAAATATGTAAAAGGCAACTATGATGATGCTATTGCACTGTTTGAACAAACACTCACACTGAAACCAGACCATCAAAAAGCGAAAAGTTTTCTTGTAAATGTGCTGACGGAAGCGACTGAGAAGCAGATTATGTTGAGTAATTATCAGAAAGCAAAAGAGTATATTAAGAAAGCAAAGGATATTTCACCAGATAATCCCAAAGTTGTTGAGTTAGAAAAAATAGTTGAAGGCACTACTATAAAAATACCCCAAAAACCGATAGAAACAAAAAAAACAGCCGAGCAAAAACCATCTTTTATAAAACCTGTAATAAAAAAATACGAAGCCCTAAATATTATTCACAAAGTTGAAGAACCGGTTTCTGTGAAGCCGTCAACAGGAATACCATACAAGTATTTTTTGGCTGTAAGCATAATTCTGATTATCGGGCTGATAATAGTAGTAAAAAAGAAAATAAATGCCAATACTAAAAAATTTAGAGAGTTAGAAATAAAAATTCGGGCAGATGCAGAAAAAAAGTTCAAGCAAGAACTTGAACAAATGAAAAAAACCGAAGAAGAAGCACTGCAGAAATTAAAAATTGAAGTTACTGAAAAATTAAAACTGCAACTTGCTGAAAAAAAAGCAATCGCAGAAATGGAACAGGAAAAAATAGTCAAACAATTTGAGGCAACATTAGACGAAGAAAAGGTTTTAGATACAATAACTGACTTATTGAAAAAAAACGACTACTCTAAACGGATTATTCAAAGTATGACCGTATCAATCAGAACGATGCTGTATGCGAACAAAAAACTTGGATTAGAAAATATCTTGCGACTATCTAAAAACGACAACCCGCGGCTCCGTTATGATTGTATAAAAATTATAGAAAATGTGTTGACTAAAGAGACATTCAGCATTTTGTTAGAGATGTTGAATGATACAGATTATGAAGTAAAAAGAACTGCAATCGGTTCGGTTAATAATATCTGTAAAGCACATCCTGCTGAAATCCCATCTGAAATGCTTTCAAAAGCACAAAAACAACTCACCGAACAAAAAATCAAAAACGGCTGGATAATTTGATTGACTTTTTCTTTTTTTTTTGTAAAATAATATAATATGAACTTTTTAATTTTTTTGGTTTTTATGATTGCAGGGCTTGGAACTATCGGCTATGTTTTTTTTAAGATGCAAGAATATCCGATGGAGTTGAAACTGGGAATAATAGTTGCAGTTTCAATAATTTGTGCGATTGTTTTCAGAAAAGTCAGACGAAAATCTAAAGGGTTTTTTAAGAAAACAGTTAATGAAACAATTGAATGGGCGGATACTTTGATATGGGCTGGTGTATTTGCGTTTTTTATAATGTACTTTTTTCTGCAGGCGTTTAAAATACCATCAGGCTCAATGAGAAACACTTTTTTAGAAGGCGACCATCTGTTCGTTAATAAATTTATCTATGGAACCCGAATTTTTTATCCATCTTTTAAGGATGGTTTCAGAATCAAAATGAAACGTATCTGGGTCATAAAAAAGCCGAAACGAGGTGATATTGTTGTTTTTGCAGCACCACCTGAAGCGCTGGAACCTCAAGAACGTGCTGCAGGTATGAAAAAGGATTTTGTTAAGAGATGTATCGGTATCGCTGGTGATAAAATTGAAATAAAAAGAAAAAAATTGTATCTTAACGATATACTTCAGAAAGAACCGTATGTTGGTTTTTCTGATATATATAACGATAACATTCCACAGCGTGATAACTTCGGTCCAATTACTATTCAGACACAACACTATTTTATGATGGGTGATAACAGAGATAACAGTAAGGACTCGCGGTTCTGGGGGCCGCTTGACGAAAAATATATCAAAGGCAGTCCGCTTTTAATATACTGGCCACCAAAAAGAGTAAAGTTAATTAAGTAATTGCCCCAATAAGGGAGCCGAATAAAAATACCGAATATAACCGAATATTCGGGTATATTCGGTTAAAATTCGGGAGTCATTCGTGAGAAAAGGAGCGAAGCGACAATGTTTGAAAACTGGCTTACATGGGCGGTGATAGCGGTTGTTCTTTTTATTATTGAGATGGTTTCACCAACGGTTTTTTTCTTTGCCTGTCTCGGAATAGGCGCAATTTTTGCAGCGGTTGCAACCATTTTTGGACTGATGTGGCTTAACTGGACAGTATTTGTTGTTGTCTCGTTTTTGGCAATCGTTCTTTCTAGACCGCTCGTTAATAAACTGATAAAAAAACCAGCAAAACCTGCCAATGTTGATGCGTTAATTGGACATAATGCATATGTTCTGGAAGAGATTAAACCGACGAAATTTGGCAGAGTAAAAATAGAAGGTGAAGAATGGCTTGCTGAATCATCAGAAGAAATCCCGAAAGATGTCTGGGTAAAAATTATAGAGGTAAAAGGTGTGCGATTAGTAGTTAAAAAAACAAGTGAATAAGTGGCTAAGTGACTATGTGGTTAGTATTTTACTAATCACTTAATCACTAATTAACTAATCACTGTTGTTATGGGGGTGTTTTTATGCAACAGATTCCTGTTCCGTTAGTGATTGTTGTTGTTGTGTTGTTGTTTGTTTTTGCGAAGATGGCACTTCGCATAATTCGGCCTTACGAAAAAGGGCTTGTAGAATTTTTAGGCAGGTTCAATAGAACTGTTGATTCCGGGCTTGCGTTTATTATCCCGGTTTTTGAGACAATCAGGAAAGTGGATATGCGAGAGCAGGTTCTGGATGTGCCGCCACAGGATGTTATCACAAAAGATAATGTCGCCGTAACCGTTGATGCGATTATCTACTTCAAGGTTACAGACCCGTTCAAGGTTATCTATAATGTTGCCAATTTTGTTCAAGCAGCAATCAATCTTGCACAGACAAACTTAAGAAATGTTATTGGTGAGTTAGCATTGGATGAAACATTAACCTCTCGTGAAAAAATTAACTCGCAACTCCGTGTGGTGCTTGATGAGGCAACTGATGCATGGGGTGTTAAGGTTACCCGTGTGGAACTTCGTAAAATAGACCCACCAGCAGATATTACACAGGCAATGTCAAAACAGATGAAAGCAGAACGAGAAAAAAGAGCAGTAATTTTAGAAGCAGAAGGTATCCGTCAGGCGGCAATAAATAAAGCGGAAGGCGAAAAACAAGCGGCAATACTGACTGCAGAAGGTAAAGCCGAAGCAATCAAACGGGTTGCAGATGCCGAAAAATATCAGATAGAGATTGTGTATAATGCTATTCATGCTGGCAAGCCCACAAACGACCTTATTGCAATAAAATATCTTGAAGCACTTGGCAAAATTGCAGAAGGTCATGCAACCAAGATATTCTTGCCGTTAGAATCGTCAGGTGTGCTCGGCTCAATTGCTGGTATCTCTGAACTTTTTAAAGAAAAAAAAGAAAACATAAATAAACGCTGACGCTGATAGTAACACTAATGAACGCAGATTACACTGCTGATGTTGTAGTGGCAGAGATTGCCCCTGCCATTTATATTCATATTCCATTTTGTAGAAAAAAATGTAACTACTGCGATTTTGTAAGCGCAGATTACGCAGATAAAACCACAGATTACGCAGATAAATACTTGAAAATTCTTGCAGAAGAATTTTCTTCTCGTCTATCCTCTATCCTCTACCCTCTACCCTCTACCCTCTACATCGGTGGCGGGACTCCATCAATACTTTCAGAAAAACAACTCTCATTTTTATTTAGAACGATACTTGCTCATTTAGCTAAATGTGCAACTGAGATAACTTTTGAGCTCAATCCTGAATCAGTTACAGCAGAAAAATTGAAACTATTAAAAGATTTTGGTGTCAATCGTTTGAGTATTGGACTTCAAACTTTTGATAACAGGTTGCTAAAATTTTTAGGACGGGTACATACTGCAAAAGATTTTTTGAACTGCTATGCAATAACCCGAGCAATTGGATTTAATAATATAAACATTGATTTATTTTTCGTTATTCCTGGTCAGAAATTTTAAATTTGTAAGTGCGCCATTAAGGGCGCACTACAATTAAAACCTGAACATATCTCAACCTATTCGCTTACGATACAAGAAGGCACAAAGTTTTTTGAGATGGGTTTAGAAAAAGATGAAGACCTTGATGCAGATATGTATGAATTTGTGATTGGCTACCTTAAAGAAAACGGATATCATCATTATGAAATTTCCAATTTTGCCAAGCCTGGTTGGGAATGCCAGCATAACATCAACTACTGGCAAAACGGACAATATCTCGGTTTTGGGCTTGGTGCTGTTTCACATATCAGAGACATTAGAATAAAAAATACAGAAAATATGGATGAGTATCTAAAAGGTAATTTTAACACAATTTCCGAAAAACTTGTATCTGATAAAAAAACATCTGAAAATCTGATGCTTGGTCTACGGCTTATTGATGGTATAAAAATTTCTGAAGAAGTAAAAACTAAATTTTTTCAACAGATTAGCAAGCTTAAAAATAGTTTTTTACTTACAGAACAAAATAATTTATTGAAATTAACAGATAAAGGGCTGCTGATGGCTAATTATGTATTCTGCGAATTTTTGTAACGGACAGACGCAGAAATTGGGATTTCAAACTTGGATTTCAGACTTCAGTTGGATTTAAACTTAATTCCAAGTAGCCCGAAAAAAAGTGGCAGGATTTTAACCTGCGTTATCTGATGAAAGTACTGCTTGTAAAACCATATAACGTTTCAGACCATATTCAGCCATCACTTGGATTGGGTTATCTTGCCAATTCAATAAGAGGCGAACATGATGTTGAAATTCTTGACTGTATAAAAGAAAAACTTAATGTAGATGGGCTTGTAAATTATATTGAAAAAAAACCGCCTGATATTGTTGGATTTCAATTTTATACATATGATTTCAATTTCATAAAAGAAACAACCTGTAAAATCAAAAAAAAAATTCCAGAGATTATTATAATTATCGGCGGTCCGCATCCTTCATCCTGTGGTTCAGAACTTCTTAAGCAGTTAAACAATCTTGATTTTATATTTCAAGGCGAAGCAGAAAGGAGCTTACCAAAATTTCTAAGATTGCTTTCTCAAAAACATAATGATTTTTCAAATGTTAGTGGACTTGTATGGAAAAAAAACGGGAAATTGTTATGTAACCCGACGGATTTCTATGAAAATATTGACGAATTCGGGTTTCCTGCGTGGGATATTATAAAACCACAAACATATCCACCTGCACAACATGGCGCCTTTTTTAAAAACTTTCCAATTGCACCGGTAATTACAACCCGTGGCTGCCCATTTAATTGCAGTTTCTGCGCTGCACCTAAAATATCAGGACGGAAATTAAGAACGCGGAGTGCAAAAAATGTTATCACTGAGATTGAATTGTTATATAACAAATTCGGTATAAAAGAAATACATATTGTTGATGATAATTTTACATTAAACAAAGAACATGCAAAAAAAGTTTTGAATGAACTTAAACAGAGTAAATTAAACATTTCATGGGCAGTCCCTAATGGTATCCGACTTGGAACTCTTGATGCTGAACTTCTTGCACTTATGCGAGAAACAGGTTGTTATCTTATATCAGTTGGTATTGAATCCGGTTCTGATAGGGTGCTTGAATATATGAAAAAAAATCTGACTGTAGATATTATAAAAAAAGAAATAAAATTTATAAAATCATTTGGATTTAATATAGCAGGTTTTTTTATAATCGGCTTTCCACAAGAAACAGAACAAGATATCAAGAAAACGATCTCACTTTCATTAGAGCTTCCTTTAGTCCGTGCAAATTTTTTTACATTTCTGCCACTTCCAGGAACAGAGGCATATACACAGATTGAAAAAACAGGTGAATTAAACAATGTTGACTGGAACAGGTTTTTATTCACATCCGCACCGTATGTTCCAAAGGGATTAACAAGAAAAAAACTTAAAAAACTTCAAAGGTCGGCATTTTTAAGATTTTTTTTAAGACCTAAAATAATAATAAAAAATATTCTGGCTATCAAATCCGTCAAACATTTTAAGTTTCTTTTAAGGAGAGCGATACATTGGCTGAGTTAAATTCTGTTTCTATAATCATTCCTGTCTATAACGAGGAACACACAGTTGAACAAATAATTAATACGGTCAGTGCATTAAATCCGAAAGAAATAATTATAGTTGACGACGGTTCAACAGACGGAACACGAGAAATATTAGAAAAATTAAAAATTTCCGCCGAAGGCGGATCCGCCTCAGGCGAAAAAAATAAAAAATTAAAAATTATTTATCACGACAAAAATCAAGGGAAAGGTTCTGCGATAAGAACTGCGTTAAAACATATGACAGGCGAAATTGTCGCAATTCAGGATGCGGATTTAGAGTACAATCCAGAAGAACTTAAAAAATTGGTTATTCCAATAATAGATAAAAAAACGGATGTTGTCTATGGCTCAAGATTCTTTCAAAAACCAGTAAAAAATATCTATAAAAGATACAAACTTGGGAACTGGTTTTTGAGTAAACTTATATCTGTTCTATGTAGCCAGAAAATAACAGATTCTTATACCTGCTATAAAGTTTTCAATACAGATGTGATAAAAAGTATTGAGTTAGAGTCAAAAAGGTTTGAATTTGAGGCAGAGATTACAGTGAAACTCTTGAAAAAAGGGATTAAAATTCTGGAACTTCCAATTGATTACAACCCGCGTCGGTTGGGAGAGGGTAAGAAAATCGGCTGGCTTGACGCAATAAAAGGCATCTTGACGATAGTAAAGTATTCAGTATGAAAAAACAAAAAGTAAAAATTCAAAATTCCAGTCAAAAAGATATTCCATTTTTTCCAGAATGGCTGGTTTGGGTAATTGCATCGGTATGGGGATACATTGTATTAAAAAATTATTTTTCTTTGTTTGCGCCGGGTTTTAATAATCTGGAATATATGCTTTCGTTTGATCAGTATCTTGGCATATTCAATCTCTCAAACGGATTGGTTTTCAAACACATTTTTAACCTTCTGCTTGCTTTAATTTTTCTGTTTTCGGCATTTTCCGCCGGCAGAGTTTGTTTAAGAAAATTTTTCAAATGGGCAAGTCCACTTGAAGAAATCGTTTTTGCCGTCGGGCTTGGGCTTGGGCTTATCGCATATATCATTTTTCTACTTGGCATTTCAGGTCTGCTTTACTTTTTGCCAATTGTTGCAATTATTCTTTTTTTTACCGTTTTCGGTTTCCTGGATTTTAAAAAAAATCCGGTTAAATTCGTCATTAAAAAGGGAAAATTGTCATTACTGGATATTTTTGTCGCTGGCATTCTTTTAGTTGCGATGCTTATAAATTTGGCAGGTGCGTTAAGTCCGGAAATTTTTTACGATTCGCTCGTTTATCATCTTGCGGTTCCAAATTATTACAAACTCCATAACAAAATGCTGAATATGCCATACGTATTTTATTCCAATCTTCCGCTGGTACACGGTATGCTTTATACGGCGGGACTTGTAATAAAAGACGAGACATTGCCTAAACTTATAAACTACAGTGCCGGCGTAATCAGTTGTCTTGTGTTGTTTTCAATTGCGATTAAATATTTTAATTTCAGAATCGGTTTATGGGCGTCTCTGATTTTCTATACGATTACCCATGTTATGATAAGTGCCTGGTCGTGCGGAACAGAGATGATGCTTACGTTTTTCGGGATGCTTTCGTTTTACAGTATTGCAAATTATAACAAAGAGAGAAATAAAAACGGAGAAAAAAACTGGCTTGTTCTGTCCGCAATTTTTGCGGGGCTGGCGATGGGCGTCAAATATACGGGGCTTTTTGTCGCTTTGGGCGTTTTTGCCATTTATGTATTTTCGGAAAAGAAATTGATTGTTTTTAATCCTTTGAAAATCGCTAAAAATATTTTCGTCTGGGGTCTGATTTCTTCCGTAATAGTTATGCCATGGCTTGTAAAAAATTATATTTACAAAAAAAACCCTGTATATCCATTTATGAACGAGGTTTTTCCGAAAGACCCGCATTCAGATTATGGAAAATTAAAACATTTTACAAATGAAACGCGGCAGTTTGAAAAAATAGAAATAAAAAACTGGGTTAAACATCCATGGCTGATAACCATGGGCAAAGTTCCCAATTCGGAAAATTTTACGCCTCTTTTTCTTTTTTTAATTCCGTTGTTTTTGTTTTTTCCGCGTCCGCCAGTGGTATTAAAATATGCGATAGTATATTTTGTGGTTGTATGGCTTACGTGGTCTTTTTCGTCAACAATGATAAGATTTATGATGCCAGCATTTCCTGTGGCTGGGTTAATTATTAGTTCCTATCTGAATGTTGACTTCTATAAATCATTAAAAAAAATATTGTGCTGGGTTGTTCTTGTTGTCTGCCTGATAAATGTATATTGGTCGGCAAGGATTTATTATATTCAAGGTGGCTGGAAGGTTGTTTTTGGGAAACAAACAAAACAAGAATTTTTAAGCACCACACATTCCTCGTATCCATATGGCTACTATGCAGCGATTGAATTTATAAACAAAAATTTACTAAAAGATGCTAAAGTAATGTTCATTGGCGAAGGCAGAAGTTTTTATATTGAAAGAATACCAGTGGTATCTACTGCACAGGATACAACGCCTATTGTTAAATGGGCGAAATCTTCAAAATCTGCTGATGAATTATACTTAAAAATAAAACAGGAATGCATAACCCATATTTTCTTTAATCTTGGTGAAGCAATACGACTTGGTAAAAGTTATAGGATGTTTCAATGGGATGAAAAATCGTTATCCGTTTATAATAAATTCTGGAAAAAATATGTGAAAGAGATTTTTTATAAAGATGAAACAATTCAAGGAAATTTTCTCAACAGGGTGGCTGTATATGAAATTCTGAAAGATACAGGTGCTGCAGTTCCTCATATAGCACCTATCAATTTGATGTCTGAAATAGTTGTAAAAAATATTAGGCTTGTAAAATGAATAAAAGTAAAAAAATTAAATTAAAAAAGAAAGAAATAAAAATATCTTACTGGACTGATTTTGCTTTTTCAAAGAGAGATTTAATATCTGCATCTGTAATATTTTTATTTGTTTTTGTAGTATACAATCTTTTTTTGTGTAGAATGTTTTATTTTGATGCATTGATGTTTGCTTCTGAAGTAGTGAGAGAGCCACGGGCTTGGGCAAACCATTTCAATTTTACTTTCTATGGAAATATTTTCTGGAAAATACTTAAATATACTGGATTGATTAAATTAGTAGAAACATCGCCACCGGAAGGTTACAGAACACTACAGTTGATGAACGCAATTTTTGGTTCTCTAACTGTAGCATTTGTGTTCATATGGATAACAAAACTGACAGATGGAAGAACCGGAATAGCAACTGTGTTTTCACTGCTTTTAGCATTTTCTTACGCTTTCTGGTGGCGGAATACTGATGCCCATGTATATCCTCCTTCTGTCTTTCATCAATTTGTAACATTATGGCTCGCATGGTCATATACCAGATATCCAAATAAAACAAAACTTCTGCTGTTAGCGGTCTCAACCGGCATAACAGTTCTTATACATCAAGGCAATGTCTTTTTTATTCCAGCAATACTTACCGCTGTTATATATCCCAACCTGTCACACCGCAGCCCAAAAGGAAAATTGGTCAAGAATTTATTTTTGTTTATTACCGTCGCTGGCTTAATTATTGTAATACCGTATTTATGGGCTTTATCATACCAGGAACGAATACTGTTAACATTGGACGGGAAGTGGAATATCAACAGAAAAACACTCCTTTCTGCATTTGAATGGCTCCTTGGTAATGCTGACTTCATCAGACCTGATGGGACTTTTGACATAAAATTAGTTGGCTACTGGAATATTGCTAATTTGAAAAATATGACTATCGGAAATATAAAAACGTTAATGAGATGTATCATATACACAGGTGGTGGATTTGCATATGGGTGTTATACCTTTGGCTGGAAGGCTAATCGGTTCTGGCCTGTATTATTTCAGGATCTATTCATACCATTGAATCTGTTTTTCTTTTTTAAGACAAAACTATGGCAGAAGTATTCACAACTATTCATGATTTCTGTTGTATGGCTTGGCACATATATTTTATGTGTTACAAATTTTAACCCTGGCAACCTTGACTATTGGTATCAGCATTTGATAACAATTTTTCTTATAGCCAGTTGTGGATTTTCCGAATTTCTTAAAGACGAAAAAATTTGTCTTTTATTGAAAAAAACACTACTCGGACTTCTTTTATGTTCGGTTGTTATAGTTCCTTCTGTAAATTTTTTTGATTCAATATATCCAATTTCAAGAGCTGAAAATAATGAAAATTATTTGCGTGCAATCTGGATAAGAGACCATGTAAAAAAAGGCGGTGTGATTATAATTTCAGGGCTTGACTATTCAAATCCGCAAAAGGTATATATCCCATCATTTGCCGGTATAGGACGGATTTCTTTTGATTTGATTTTTTGTTACTATGTTAAGGAACAAGGACTTCAAATTCTGAAAAATCAGGTTGAAACGCTTGCAAGTCAAGGAACAACCATCTATACACTGGATGGAATTTTTTCAAAAACGACTGAAGAAGGGCTAAAACAATGGAATATCTCAATAGATGAAATAAAAGAAATTTTTAAGCCATATGAGTTCAAAACACTCGGCATCTATCGTGATGGTATGAAAATTATGCAAGTGCTCCCGAAAAGAGGTTCAGCAGCATTTCATAGAAGAGAAGGGATAAAATTCTACAATTTGAAAGAATACAACAAATCACTTGAAGAATTTTTGGGTATTCCTGAAAAAGATAAAACAACGCTTGACTACAAACTTATCGGCAACTGTTTGGTTTTAACTAATAATCCGCAGAAAGCACTCAATTACTGGACAAAAGCATTGCAACTGAATCCAGCAGATACCGACTTAAAACAATTACTTGAACACTATCGTAAAACTCAATAATTCCGTCTCATTCCGCCCAAATACTATTTACAACAAGTGAACACGAATGAACACGAAACCGCTTACCTCCAAAATAAAAAATTTAAAAAATAAAAAAAGTACTTGACAAGTTTCTATTTTTTAGTTATAATTATATCAGAACACGAAAATACCGTGTTTTTATAGGTTGTTAAAACCGAAATTGTAGTTTGAAAATATATAAACCACGAACTCAAATAGTAAGAAAGAAAAAAAGTTGAGAAAGTATTTTTTGTTGCCAAAAATTTGTTCTTTGAAAACTGAATAGTTGTGATGAGGTCACAAAAAAACGTTGTTCCAAAAATTTAGAGCGTTTCAAATGGCTCAATAAAAACAGTGGTTAATAATTAGTGGTAAGGTTTATACTTAATCACTATTCACTTAATCACTTAATCACTGATTTTTTATGGAGAGTTTGATCCTGGCTCAGAACGAACGCTGGCGGCGTGCCTAACACATGCAAGTCGTACGAAAAGTCACAAATTGCCGCGAATGAAGGGCCAAATGTCTGCAAATTTATTTGTGGTAATTTGGTTTGTAATTTGTGGTAATTTGTGTTCTTTTAGTGGCAAACGGGTGAGTAATGCGCAGGTAAGCAACCATCAAGTGGGGAATAACCCCGAGAAATTGGGGCTAATACCCCATATCACCAGCCTGATAAAAATCAGGAAGGTAAAAGTCCCGACGCAAGTCGGGATGCTTGGTGACGTGCCTGTGTCCTATCAGGCAGTTGGTGAGGTAACGGCTCACCAAACCTATGACGGGTAGCCGGTCTGAAAGGATGAACGGCCACACTGGAACTGAGACACGGTCCAGACTCCTACGGGAGGCAGCAGTGGGGAATTTTGCTCAATGGGGGAAACCCTGAAGCAGCGACGCCGCGTGGAGGATGAAGGTTCTTTGAATCGTAAACTCCTTTTACAGAGGACAAAAGGGCAGGGTATAGGGTGTAGAAAAGATAGGGTGTAGAAAAGTCAATGACTTTAACTATACCCTGTACCCTACCCCCTATTCCCTGCCTCTGATGGTACTCTGTGAATAAGCATCGGCCAACTACGTGCCAGCAGCCGCGGTAATACGTAGGATGCAAGCGTTGTTCGGAATTACTAGGTGTAAAGCGTCTGTAGGTGTCCTGACAAGTTGAGTGTGAAAGCCCTTGGCTTAACTGAGGAATTGCACTCAATACTGTCAGGATTGAGTGTGAGAGGGGAAACTGGAATTCCCGGTGTAGCGGTGAAATGCGTAGATATCGGGAGGAACACCAATGGCGAAAGCAGGTTTCTAGCTCGTTACTGACACTGAGAGACGAAAGCGTGGGGAGCAAACAGGATTAGATACCCTGGTAGTCCACGCCGTAAACGATGCTCACTAGTTGTGGGAGGTATCGACCCCTTCTGCGACGACGCTAACGCATTAAGTGAGCCACCTGGGGAGTACGACCGCAAGGTTAAAACTCAAAGGAATTGACGGGGACCCGCACAAGCGGTGGAGCATGTGGTTCAATTCGACGCAACGCGAAGAACCTTACCTGGGTTTGACATACCGGTGGTAAAACTCCGAAAGGGGAATGACCCGCAAGGGAGCCGGAACAGGTGCTGCATGGCTGTCGTCAGCTCGTGTCGTGAGATGTATGGTTAAGTCCTACAACGAGCGCAACCCCTGTCCTATGTTGCCAACCCGCAAGGGCGCACTCTTAGGAGACTGCCTCGGTTAACGGGGAGGAAGGTGGGGATGACGTCAAGTCCTCATGGCCTTTATGCCCAGGGCCACACACGTGCTACAATGGTCGGTACAAAGCGAAGCAAGACCGTAAGGTGGAGCAAATCGCAGAAAACCGGCCCCAGTTCAGATTGAGGGCTGAAACTCGTCCTCATGAAGTAGGAATCGCTAGTAATCGCGTATCAGCAGGTCGCGGTGAATACGTTCCCGGGTCTTGTACACACCGCCCGTCACACCATGGAAGTAATCTGTACCGGAAGCCGATGTCCCAATCCCCGATGAAAATCGGGGTAGGAAGTTGTCCATGGTATGGGTTATGACTGGGGTGAAGTCGTAACAAGGTAGCCGTAGGGGAATCTGCGGCTGGATCACCTCCTTTCAAGGAGTAAGTAACGGCAATTAAAAATTAAAAATTAAAAATGCAAAATTGTTGGTAAAAATTCATTTTTAATTTTACATTTTTAATTGCCTTTATTAGGTCGGTCTCATCACCAACTATTCAGTTTTCTAAGAACAAAACTTACCTGCCTTAGGTAGGTGCGGATTGATGCGGATAAAACCGCAGAGAGACGCAAAATATCTAATATAACAAAGTTCTTTCAAATCCCCCAAAAGTGGGAAAAGGGGTTGTGTCTGCTCAATAAAAGGCAAGTTAAAAGTTTGCTTTGCAAATTTTTGTGGGCCCATAGCTCAGTCAGTTAGAGCGTACGCCTGATAAGCGTAAGGTGAGAGGTGCAATTCCTCTTGGGCCCATGAAATTTTGCCAATAGCAAAATTTCAATTAATTTAGATGTTCGATTTTTCTAATTAACCAATTAACTGATTAACTCAAAAATTTGCTACGCAAATTTTTGTTGGGGGTGTAGCTCAGTTGGGAGAGCGCGTGCTTTGCAAGCATGAGGTCGGGCGTTCAAATCGCCTCACCTCCATAATAAAAAATAAAAATATGGGTATTACATATATAAAAGTGAAAATAGGTGCTTATCCTGAATCTAAGAAAACTATAGAAACAGATCTTTTGGTTGATACAGGTGCTTATTTCAGTGTTGTTCCATGTGAACTTCTTACAGATGCGGGAATAAAACCCAGACGGCAACAAGTGTTTACATTAGCAAACGGGAAAAAAATTACCCGTCAAGTTGGTTATGCTGTGTATAAAGTTAATGGTTAGGAAGGTGTTTCTGAAGTCGTTTTTGGTGAAAAAAAAGATAAAACCTTATTAGGCATACTCACATTAGAATCATTAGGTTTAGAAGTTGACCCAAGAAAAAGAAAATTAAAACCTTCGGAATTACTGTTGCTTTAGTTTGGAATAAGAGGTCGCCAGTTCAAATCTGGTCACCTCCAAAAATGGAATAAAAAATGGAAAAAATAAAAGTTGTTGATTTTGCACCGCATAAAAATTTTGATATTAAAACTTTTAAAGGAACACCTGAAGAAGTTCTTAAAAATATACACAAGCACTGGGAAGTTAAAGAAGAACTTAAAAAGTGGTGTGAATTACTAATCAAAACCCATTGTTTTTCAGACAGTATACCTATTGGTAAATATTTCAAGAATTTAAATGATGACGATCCGTTAAAAGTGATCGGCATACTGGGATATGCATTAGGTAATGGCAACCAATGGATTGAAATTGAGTGGATAAAATGGAACGACGGTAAAACCACATATATTGAGAAGGAATTTAAAAAATGGGTTTATTCACCAGTGTTGTCATAGTTCTTTTGGTTGTTATTGTCGTTGTTGAAATATGGATTGTTCGTAAGATTTTTAAACATGAACTGGCGTTAAAACATCAGGATAGTAGATTAACAGAGCATTTCAAAATTTTAAGTGAGATTAAAAAGAAACTATAAATGTTCTTTGATAAAATCTCCGATGTAAAATCAGAAGGTTCTGATAATTCAGAATCATCTCCGTGAGGTATTAAAATATGTATGGAATTTATTTGTGTATATCTCCAGCAGGTGGAAAACATAAAAGAGTAGTTATTCATAAAAGAAGTTGTAATTTCTATAAATGTATGGCTAAAAAAGGAAAGTCCAAAGGTTTGTATTCTTTTAATAAATACGAAAAAACACTTAGAGATGCTCTTAACTTTGCTTCTTATTGTTCTTTAGAATGGCATGCTCCAATTGTTTTTTGTAAAAAATGTTTCAAAATAGGCAGTTCAATAGAATGTGTTTTCTAATAAATGAAGATTTCAAAAAAAGATTATTTATCAATTTTCCTTATTCTCGTTTTTTTAGATTGTTCTTTCTCAGAAAATAAAACAGTAAAATTACCTCGTAGTATGCTTGGTTTTGAATTAGGACAAACTATAGAAGAAGTAGATGAAATGGCTAATAAAATGAATTGTTATAGTATTCATACTAGAGGGTGGAAGGAAACAGGTTTTCGTTATTATACGGATCCTAGTCCACTTTTTACCAGTTTGTTCGTTTCATGTAGAGATAATAAAAACGGTGTCCTAAAAGTATGTGAGATTGGATGTACATATTCAGATAAATCTGGTAGCTACGAATATATTATATCAGAGGCTAAAAAAAAATTTGGGAGACCCAAATATACAAACAATTATAAAACCGAGTGGTATTATTGGTGGATAAATCTATGGGCTGATGATAATACAGTAGTTAAAATAAAAAAGCACTCTGAAGTTAAAAGCTCTCTTGGAATTAGAGAACTCTCGATTAAAGAAAGAAGAGTATATATAGAAGATCAACAAAAATTTCAGAAAAGACAAGAAGAATTCGAAAAAAGAGAAAAAGAAGGTTTATTTGGAAAATAGTTATTTACAAAAATAGGTTCTTTGAGAAAATCTTCCTGATAAAAAATTGGGAGGGACTTCTGAAAAATGGAGGATATAGGGTAAGAAAGCGTCTTATCATACAATAAGTTTATAGCTGAGAGAGTTTAGTTTAGAGAAAAGTCAAAAAACTCTAAACTCTGAACTCTGAACTCTGAACTGAATTGTGTGAGACCAAATAATATGGTCAAGTAGAAAAGGGCGTACAGTGGATGCCTTGGCAGATGAAGCCGAAGAAGGACGTGGTAAGCTGCGATAAGCGTCGGTAAGGTGCAAACAACCTTTGAGCCGGCGATTTCCGAATGGGGCAACCCTTCCGATAGCAATGTCGGAGATCCGTAACTGAAAATTCAAAAATAGGTCACGGAAGGCAACCCGGTGAAGTGAAACATCTCAGTAACCGGAGGAAAAGAAACCAACGAGATTCCGAAAGTAGTGGCGAGCGAAATTGGAGAAGCCCAAACCTATAAAGACAGGGTGTAGGCAATAGGGTGTAGGGTGTAGAAAAGTCAGATGTGGCTTTAACTACTGCCTACTGCCTATCCCCTACTCCCTGTCTTTATGGGGGTTGTAGGACCGCTATTGTAGCCACCGACTTCAGTTGGTGGAATCCGTTTCACAAGGATTAGTTGAATTGTCCTGGAAAGGTAAGTCATAGAAGGTGAAAACCCTGTAGACGAAAATCCAAGTTTTGTAACCCCCGAATTTATTCGGGGGTGAGCGAAGCGAAAGTGAGCGAGCGGTATCCTGAGTAACACGGGACACGTGGAATCCCGTGCGAATCTGGGGGGCCCACCCTCCAAGGCTAAATACTCTCATCTGACCGATAGTGAACCAGTACCGCGAGGGAAAGGCGAAAAGAACCCCTGACGGGGAGTGAAAAGAACCTGAAACTGTATGCTTACAAGCTACGGAAGGACTATGAATGGATTAGGGTGTAGGGTATAGGGTGTAGGGTGTGGTAGCCGCAACCTTCAGGTTGCGTAAACGCAGGATAAATCCTGCGACTACCTACTACCTACTTCCTACTCCCTACTCCCTGCCGTTAATGTCTGACCGTGTGCCTGTTGAAGAATGAACCTGCGAGTTATTGGATCGTGCAAGGTTAATCCCGATATATCGGGAAGAGCCGTAGCGAAAGCGAGTCCGAATAGGGCGTATAACGGCAGGGTATAGGGTATAGGCAGTAGGGGGTAGTTAAAGTCAATGACTTTTCTAAACCCTATCCTAGTCTACGCCCTACACCCTGTCGTAAGCGAGTTCGATTCAATAGACCCGAAGCCAAGTGATCTAACCCTGGACAGGGTGAAGCCCCGATAATATCGGGGTGGAGGCCCGAACTGTTGAGTGTTGAAAAACTCCTAGATGAACTGGGGTTAGGGGTGAAAGGCTAATCTAACTTGGTTATTGCTGGTTCTCCCCGAAATAGCTTTAGGGCTAGCCTGTTGTGTTTGATACAGGTGGTAGAGCACTGGATAGAGTATCCCGACTACCAGTCGGGACAATTTAACCAAACTCCAAATGCCTGTATTGTAAAGCAACGGAGTCAGTTCGTGACGGATAAGCGCCACGTGCAAAAGGGGAACAGCCCAGACCGTTGTCTAAGGTCCCAAAATTGATGCTAAGTGGCAAAAGGATGTGGGATTGCTAAAACAGCCAGGATGTTGGCTTAGAAGCAGCCACCATTTAAAGAAAGCGTAACAGCTCACTGGTCAAGCGATTCTGCGCCGAAAATAATCGGGGCTAAAGCATCATACCGAAAACACGGCTATAACGGCAGGGTGTAGGGTGTAGAAAAGATAGGGTTTAGAAAAGTCAATGACTTTAACTATACCCTATACCCTACCCCCTATTCCCTGCCGTTACGGGGTAGGGGAGCGTTCCGTTATAGTGTGAAGGCATACCGTAAGGAGTGCTGGACGAAACGGAAGTGAGGATGCAGGTATAAGTAGCGAGAAAGCCGATGAGAATTCGGCTCGCCGAAAATCTAAGGTTTCCTTGAGCAACGTTCGTCGACTCAGGGTTAGTCGGTCCTAAGCCGAGGTCGTCGTAAGGCGGCGTAGGTGATGGGCATCCGGTTAATATTCCGGAACCATATATATAGCGTTATAAACTTTATGGAGACGCAGGAAGGTAGACCGGTCCGCGGTTTGAATGTGCGGATTTCTCCTGATGGAAGTTAGGAGGACCATTCCGGTGAAAATCGGGAGAAGCGGTTCAACTACACTGCCAAGAAAATCCATATAGCGAGTTATATTTATGTCCGTACCGCAAACCGACACAGGTAGATGGGTAGAAAATACTAAGGCGCGCGAACGAATCATCGTTTAGGAACTCGGCAAAATAACCTCGTAACTTCGGAAGAAGAGGTGCCTGAGTAGTGCTGATGGAAAGCAAACTTGATACGGATGGAGAAGGGGTTATACCCTCCACATTCGGACTCGGTTTGCTGGAAATCAGTTATGAAAAGGTTGCAATAAAGTGGCCCCTGCGACTGTTTAGCAAAAACACAGGACTCTGCTTAACTCGTAAGAGGATGTATAGGGTCTGACGCCTGCCCGGTGCTGGAAGGTTAAGGGGAGTCGTTAAGGGCAGGGATTAGGGTATAGAGAATAGGGTATAGAGAAGTCAAAAGAATTTTCTAACCCCTAAACCCTGACCCCTAACCCCTGTCCTGAAGCGACAAACCGAAGCCCCAGTAAACGGCGGCCGTAACTATAACGGTCCTAAGGTAGCGAAATTCCTTGTCGGGCAAGTTCCGACCTGCACGAATGGCGTAACGATAGGGGCGCTGTCTCAACGATGAATTCGGCGAAATTGTGCTGACTGTGAAGACGCAGTCTACCCGCAACTAGACGGAAAGACCCCGTGGAGCTTTACTGCAGTTTAATCTTGGATTACGGGATTATCTGCGTAGAATAGGTGGGAGCCATTGAAGTTCCGCTTTTGGGCGGGATGGAGGCGACAGTGAAATACCACTCTGATACTTCTGTGGTTCTAATTCTGTGCCGTGAATCCGGCTGGAAGACAGGGTTTGATGGGCAGTTTAACTGGGGCGGTTTTCTCCTAAAATGTAACGGAGAAGTTCAAAGGTCACTTCAGCGCGAATAGAAATCGCGCAGCGAGTGCAAGGGCATATGGTGGCTTGACTGCGAGACCTACAAGTCAAGCAGATGCGAAAGCAGGACCTAGTGATCCGGCGGTTTGATTGTGGAATTGCCGTCGCTCAACGGATAAAAGCTACCCCGGGGATAACAGGCTTATCTGGTCCAAGAGTCCATATCGACGACCAGGTTTGGCACCTCGATGTCGGATCATCCTATCCTGGGGCTGGAGTAGGTCCCAAGGGTTTGGCTGTTCGCCAATTAAAAGGGTACGTGATCTGGGTTCAGTACGTCGTGAGACAGTACGGTCCCTATCTGTTGCGGGTGAAGGAAATTTGAGAGGAGCCGGCCATAGTACGAGAGGACCTGGCTGGACGAACCGCTGGCGTACCAGTTGTCTCGTCAGAGGCATCGCTGGGTAACCAAGTTCGGACGGGATAAACACTGAAAGCATCTAAGTGTGAAACCCACCTTAAAACAAGATTTCCCAAATGGATAGGCGAGAAGGCGAAATGGTGAAAAGGCGAATAGGTTTTCCTAATCGCCTAATCGCCTGATTGCCTAATCGCCTGCCGTTAAGAAGGCCACTTGTAGATTACAAGTTTGATAGGGTGGAAGTGTAAACGCTGTAAGGCGTGTAGCCATCAGTTTCAACTGGTGGTGAGCTGACCACTACTAATCGGCCGTTTGACTTGACCATATTATTTGGTTTAATAAAAGCAGAGAATAGAAATTAGGAAAATAGAGATTAGGAAATTAGGGTTCGGTTTTTTCCTAATCTCCTAGTTACCTAGTCTCTTAATCTCTGTTGTTATTTGGGGGCGGAAATGGAACCTGATGTGTTAAGAGACATCTATCAGTTAGTTGTAGCACTTGGGATTATCATAGCAGTAAGCAATGTAATGGTAATTATCAAATTATTTGATATTTCCAGAACATTGAAAAAACTTTTGGAAAAACAGTAATAGAAACTGGTAGAAGGCATTTACCGCCTTTGATGTTAAGATTTTCCCGGCGGTATTTCTGGTGAGGCAACATCTGTATTTTTGTCTGCCAACAGGCAGTCAGTATAGGCAGGCATTTTTTAACCTGTTAGAAAAAAATTAGGTTTTTGATTGCTCGGTGCTTATTTCAGTGAGGACACACCCGTTCCCATTCCGAACACGGAAGTTAAGCTCACTAGAGCCGATGGTACTTAGGACTAACTCGTCCTTGGAAGAGTAGGTCAGTGCCGGGCATTCTGACAGCTAAACTGTTTTCTAACAAAGCAGGCAGACACAACAAGTTAAGCCCACCAGTGCCGATGGTACTTACTGTCAACTAACAGTTGAGAGAGTAGGTCGCCGCCGGGATTTAATTTTGTAATTTTATGATAAAAACCAAACAAGAAAAGCAAGAATTTGTAAAAACATTTGAAAAAGAAATCCAAGAAAAAAGAAACTTTATACTTGCCGACTATCAAGGTTTGAAAGTTTCGGAATTGGAAGATTTACGAAAAAAATTACAGATACTCAATGCCAAACTGTTTGTTATTAGAAACCGGCTCGTAGCCAAAGTATTCAAAAATGTCGGAATTGTCGGTTTTAGTGAATATCTCAAAAAAGCCAAAAAATTAACAAAGCACTATCAATTATTAGCAGGGCTAAAGCCCTGCTCTACATTGAAATCCCTGGATATTAAGTTGATATCCGGAGTTCTGGAATCAACGTTTCCTTGAAGCAGACGCTAATTCCGAACAAGCAGAGACAGGTTTTCTTCAATATTTCCGAAGATGTAGTGCGATTTTATACAAAAAATTGCAAAAAAAGGAGAGCAAATGAAAAATTTTACTTATTTATTTTTATTTTTTTTATTTTTAATTGGTTGTGCTACAAAACCACAAATTAAAACCTTTTATAATTGTGCTTTTTCTCCTAATTTAGATTATTCAAAGAACTATCGTACAATAGTTTTACCAGTAACTACAGAAGTTGTGCAAAATATTGATTCAAATTTAATCAATGTGCTATATAATTTTACATCTTTAAAACTTCTAAGAATAGGTAAATTTTCACTAATTGAACGGATGAAAGTAGAAAAACTCATCAAAGAACAAGATTTTGGAATTTCCGGAAAGATTGATATAAAAACTGCAGCAAAAATTGGAAAAATTTTAGGTGCTGAAATAGTTGTACTCACTGAAATTGATGAATTAAAACCAGTCCCCCTTCTTGATAATCAATACGATTCTTTAGTTTATATTCGTTTAATTGATTCTACTACAGGCGAAATTCTATATTATGCAGAAGGGGATGCAGGACCCTTTACGATTGGTACAATTGATTCACTTAAATGTTCAATAGCAAAAGCATTAGAACCTTTATTTTATAGATATGGCATTGAATTTTATCATGGAAGCCTAAATAAATAGTTTAGAATATAAATGTTGTCAGAAAATTTCAAGTCAGACGTATGAGGAGGTAATATCCAATGCAAACAAAAGAATGGATAAAGTTAGAAAGCAGAAATGAAATAATTAGTAAAGTTGCTGATATGGTTAAGACAGCACAACATAGTGTATATATTATTGGACATAGTGCAAGATGGTTGGAGGATAAATCTTTTCAAGAAGCTATTAATACTGTGCGAAATAATATTGATGTGAAATTTTGGATTACTTGTCCTGAAGATATTACAAACAGAATAATAGGTTCTCTACTAACATTAAAAAAAATAGGCATTGTTGACAAAGTGTTTAAGAAATCTTACGGCCGTATTAGAATTTGTTTAGTTGATGGGAAAAAAATATTATTAGCACATACTCTGGAATATCAAGATAGAAGAGGCAATACATCTTTTGGTTTATACTTTGAAGATAATGATTTTGGCCATTGGTTATCTGGGCGATTTATAGAATTAACTCAAGATGCTTATGAAATAGATGAAAAAAAGTTTAATATTATGATAAAAAGTATTTGGTTTTCTATTAAAACACACTGGATAGAATGGATAATTGTTGCAGCAATAGGAG
>JBFLWK010000023.1 GCA_040757695.1 Elusimicrobiota bacterium | reverse complement strand
GACTTAACTATTCATAGGAATTGTTCAGGTTTCTTGTGCATCCCTGTTTTACAGGGTTATTCCATTTTTGTCAATGAACAATATGTTTCAACATTTATTAGCAAAAATTTGCCAAACTACAGTAATTTAAGTAATATATTTGGATTAGGAGTTGGGTTGAACTATATCTACTCATCTAATTTTGAATGCCTTCCATTTTCTGTAAATGCAGAATATCATTTCACTCCACATTGGTCAGTATCAGTAACTTTTGATTACGATTTTCTTACAGACAATTATTTGTTTATTGGCCCGAACCTAAAATTCAATGTTTTATCTGACTTTTTTATTGTTCCTTACATATCAGCAGGTGTAGGATATTACAGTTTAAGTTGGGAAGAGGACGAATTTTATTCTTATTCTTATTCTTATTATGACTACTACTATGACCGCTACTACTATGGTTACCGCGATATAACCAAAAATAGGAGTGGGATTGGCGGACATGGTGGAGTTGGTTTTAGAGTGTCTTTATTGGAAGATTTGTTTTTAGAAGGTAGTGCCCATTATTATATCACTGCTAAAGATTTTTTACAAATAGGAACAGGTTTTAATTACTATTTTCGTTAAGTAAATTAAAGTGAAACAACAAAAAATCCTTTCCGATAAAATCGGGTAGGATTTTTTTTATTTGCCATTTTTGGAAAATTTTGGTATAATTAAATCACGAACAGAAGCACACGAATAACAGCAATGATTTGTGTGGTTTGTATATGAATTACTGTACTGAAAATTTTCTGGCTGGTTATCTAAAAAAATGCAGATGGTTCAGAAGCAAAGCAAAAACTATAAAAAAAATCACTCTTATAGAAAACATACCAGTTGGTAAATTCCGAATTTTGTTTCTGAATGTTCACTATACAGACAAAACATCTGAAAAATATCTTTTACCAGCTACACAAGACATTTTTGCTAACGGACTGATTTATGATGCGGTTTGTGATTATGAGTTTCGTAAAACAATTCTTTCTGCAATCCAGAAAGGTAATACATATAAAGGAAGATATGGAAAGATTGTCGCATCTAAAGGAAAATTTCTAAAAGATACTCCAATTATAAAATCACAAGTGCTTAAAGGCGAGCAGAGCAATACTTCATTTATTTACGACGATATTTTTATTTTTAAACTTTATAGAAAACTTGAAGCAGGAGTAAATCCAGAACTAGAGGTCACAAAATTTCTTACTGAAAAAACCTCTTTTAGAAATATAGCACAATTTGAAGGTGCGATAGAATATATACAAGATACCACTCGGTTGCCGATAGTTATTGGACTGCTTCAAGGTTTTGTTCAGAATAAAGGTGATGCTTTTGAATATACATTGAATTCGCTAAAAAAATACTACAAAACAAAATCAATAGATACTAATTACCTTAAAATGATACAACTCTTAGCAAAACGAACCGCTGAGATGCATCTTGCACTTTATTCAGAAAAAAATAATCCGAGTTTTAAGCCCGAGCCATTTACATTAAAATATCAGCACACACTTTTTCGGTCAATGCAGAAACTTACAAAAACTGTTTTCGGCTTATTACAAAAAAATCAGAAGAAATTACCAAAAAAATTAGCCATTGAATCAATTCTTAAATTTGAATATATGATATTAAAAAAATTCAAAACACTTGCTGAAACAAAAATATCAACTGAAAAAATGCGTATTCATGGTGATTATCATCTTGAACAGGTTTTATTCACTGGGACTGATTTTTTTGTTATTGATTTTGAAGGTGAGCCGATGAGACCGCTCAATGCCCGCAGAGCCAAAAAATCACCACTTGTAGATGTCGCAGGAATGCTACGGTCGTTCCATTATGCATCCTATATTCAACTAATGAAATCGTCAACTAACTGGCAAAAAAATAAAAATTGGGCTGATGTATGGTACAAATGTGTAAGTGAAACTTTCTTAAAATCATATTTTGAAACAGTAAAAAGTGCACCTTTTATCCCAAAAGATAAACACCAACGCGATATTTTATTAAATATCTTCCTGCTTGAAAAAGCAGTCTACGAACTCGGCTACGAACTCAACAATCGTCCTGACTGGCTTACAATTCCAATAAATGGTATCAAAAACCTGCTGAATTTGGAAATGATATGACTACACCTGTAGAAAAATGGGTTGAAGAACAAGCAAAACTCACCAAACCGGACAGAATCTGGTGGTGTGATGGTTCAGAAGAAGAAGCACATAAACTTATAGAAATAGGTATAAGCGACGAAAAAATAAATAATGTCCCTGTATTCCGGGAATTAAACCCTAAAACCTGGCCTAAAACATATTATCATAGAAGTCATCCGACAGATGTTGCACGAACAGAACATTTAACATATGTGTGTCATCCCAACAAAGAAACCGCAGGTCCCAACAACAACTGGATGAAACCAGACGAAGCAAAACAACTGCTTACCAAACTTTCTGATGGTTGTATGAAAGGCAGGACAATGTATGTGCTTCCGTATATGATGGGACATCCGGAGTCACCATATTCAAAAGCATGCATCCAACTAACTGATAATACATATGTTGCAATCAGTATGAGAATTATGACCCGCTTGGGAAAACACATACTTGACAAAATTGGCAATTCAGCAAATTTTGTTAAGGGAATACATTCCTGTGGTGACTTTAACCCGAATAAACGGTTCATTATGCATTTCCCGGATGAACATCTGGTCTGGAGTATCGGTTCTGGCTATGGTGGTAATGCATTGCTTGGAAAAAAATGTTTTTCATTACGAATCGCATCCTGGCTTGGATTAAAAGAAGGCTGGCTTGCAGAACATATGGTAATAATAGGAATTGAATGTCCTGATGGTAATATTTTCTATTTACTAGCAGCTTTTCCGTCTGCTTGTGGTAAGACAAATTTAGCAATGCTTGAGTCAACTTTACCCGGCTATAAGGTCTGGATTTTAGGTGATGATATCGCATGGATAAATATAGGTTCTGACGGTAGATTGTATGCGATAAATCCAGAAACAGGATTTTTCGGTGTTGCACCTGGAACTTCTATGAAGACCAACCCGAATATGATGCGTTGCTTAAAAGCAGCCAATTTTTATCCAACATTATTCACAAATACTGCGTTGAATACAGATACAAATGAACCCTGGTGGGAAGGTATAGATGGACCTGTACCAAAAAATTTGATTGATTGGCAGGGAAATCCTTGGGATATTTCAAAAAAAACAAAAGCGGCACATCCTAACTCGCGGTTCACTGTCTCTATCTATAATTCACCAACACTTTCTAACGAATTTGATAATCCGAAAGGTGTACCAATTTCTGCAATCATAATTGGTGGCAGAAGAACTCAACGAATTCCACTAATAGTAGAAAGTTTTAACTGGCAACACGGCGTATTCATTGGTGCAAGGACAGGCTCGGAAACAACTGCTGCAGCTCAAGGGCTTCAAGCTGGTGTCCGACGAGACCCAATGGCGATGATGCCATTCTGTGGCTATAATATGGCTGATTATTTCCAGCACTGGCTTAATATCGCCAGAAGAGTATCTAATCCACCAAAAATTTTTGCAGCTAACTGGTTCAGAAGTGATGAGAATGGTAATTTTCTCTGGCCAGGTTTTGGGGAAAATATCCGTATCTTAAAATGGATAATTGACCGTATTCATAATAAAGTTTCTGCAAAAGAAACACCTGTTGGCTTAATACCAAAATATGAAGATTTGGAACTGTCAGGAATAAATGTAACAAAAGAAATATACGATAAACTTTTTCAAATAAATACTGACGAATGGAAACAAGAAACTGATGATATAGCGAAATTTTTGAATCTGTTCGGCACACGGCTGCCAAAAGAAATCTTGACTGAGTTCAACAATTTAAAATCAAACCTTTAAAACCCGCCCTTTTTTTATTGGTAAATTTGGAAAAAATTTTGTATAATAAAATCACGAATAAAGAAACCCAAATAACTGCGCCGAACAAAAACACCGAATTAACCCAACTAATTATTCGGTTACATTCGGTTATCATTCGGGAGGTATTCGGGAGCAAGAAGTAAAGTTGACAATGTCTTACGATTTTAAAACCGTAGAGAAAAAATGGCAGAAAGAGTGGGAAGATAAAAAACTTTTTGTCTCAACAGAAAAGTCCGATAAAAAGAAGTTTTATCTTTTGGAGATGTTTCCGTATCCGTCGGGCAAACTCCATATGGGACATGCCAGAAATTATGTGATTGGTGATACGCTTGCACGATTTTTAAGAATGAATGGCTACAATCTTTTATATCCGATGGGTTATGATGCATTCGGACTGCCTGCCGAAAATGCCGCTATAGAGAATAAAATTCATCCTGATAAATGGACCGATGAATGTATCACAACAATGATGGAACAGCAGAAAAAACTTGGGCTTTCCTACGATTGGAACCGACTTGTTATTACTTCAAACCCTGAATATTACAAATGGAATCAATGGATTTTTACTAAATTTTATGAAAAAGGACTTGCATACAAAAAACTTGCGCCAACGAATTACTGTCCAAAATGCGAAACAGTTTTAGCAAACGAGCAGGTTATTGATGGAAAATGCTGGCGGTGTGAGAGCGAAGTTGAGTTAAAAAATTTGGAACAGTGGTTTTTCAGAATCACAGATTACGCAGATGAATTACTTAAAGATTTAGACGGACTAACAGGCTGGCATGAACGGGTTAGAATAATGCAAAAAAATTGGATTGGTAAATCAGAAGGGCTACTTGTAGAATTCAGAATTAAGAATTCAGAATTCAGAATCCCTATTTTTACAACCCGGCCTGATACGCTTTATGGTGTTACATTCATGGCGTTTGCGTGTGAACACCCAATGGTCCAGGAACTTGTTAAAGGAACTGATAAAGAAAAAGAAGTAAAAGATTTTATTAATAAAATTGTTATTCAGAAACGAGTAACACGACTTACCGATACAGAAAAAGAAGGAATTTTTTTACAGCGGTATGCTATAAATCCATTAACAGGTGACGAAATACCGATATATGTGAGCAATTTTGTATTGATGGAATACGGAACCGGCGCAATTATGTGTGTGCCTGCACATGACCAGCGTGATTTTGAGTTTGCAAAGAAATATAATCTCCCAATAAAAGAAGTCATTGTTCCGCCAACTGCTAACCGCCAACCGCTAACCGCTGCATTTGAAGATGAAGGTGTGATGATAAACTCAAGGCAGTTTGATGGATTAAATTCAAAAGAGGCAACTGAAAAAATTGCTGATTATGTTGAAAAAATGGGCTTTGGTAAACGAACTGTGAATTACAAACTCCGTGATTGGCTGATTTCCCGTCAGCGATACTGGGGTACACCAATCCCGATAATTTATTGTGAAACCTGTGGGACGGTTTCTATACCTGAAAATGAACTACCGGTTGTCTTGCCTAAAGATGTTGAGTTCACAGGCGAAGGAAACCCACTTGCAAAATCCGAAAGTTTTGTAAATTGTAAATGTCCAAGATGTAATGGTAATGCCCGTCGGGAAACAGATACAATGGATACCTTTGTTGATTCCTCATGGTATTTTCTTGCATACTGTATTAAAGAACCTGACAATCCTTTAAATCTCCAATCTCCAATTAGCTACTGGATGCCGGTTGACCAGTATATTGGCGGAATTGAGCATGCGATTTTACATCTTTTATATTCACGATTTTTTACGAAGGCGCTTCGTGATTTAGGACTTCTCAATTACGATGAGCCATTCAAAAACCTTTTATGTCAGGGAATGGTTGTCAAAAACGGTTTCAAAATGTCTAAATCTAAAGGCAATGTCGTTTCGGTTGACGATATGGTTGAAAAATATGGTGCGGATACTGCACGGCTTTTTATACTGTTTGCTTCACCACCTGAACGGGATCTGGAATGGTCAGATGAAAGTGTAGTTGGTTGTTTCAGGTTTCTCAATAGAGTGTGGAATCTGGTAGAACAATTAAAAATTAAAAATGAAAAATTAAAAATTGTGGAATATGCTAACAACCTTGAACGGCTAAAACATCTGACGATAAAGCGGGTTACTGAATATATAAAAAATGAGTTCCATTTTAATACTGCGATTGCTGTGATTATGGAATTTTATAATGCAATCTGCAATCTGCAATCTGCAATCTGCAATCTGCAATTAAAAGATTGTATAGAAACGCTAATAGTTTTATTATCGCCGTTTGCACCGCATATTTGTGAAGAACTGTGGCAACTGCTTGGACATAATGACTCTATTACAAAGGAGAAATGGCCACAATGGGACGACCAAAAACTTGTTCAAGAAAAAATTACAATTGCGGTTCAGGTAAACGGAAAATTAAGAGGTCAGATTGAGATTAAGATTGATAGCAGTGAAGAAGAAATAGTAGAACTTGCAAAATCAGACGATAAAATCAAAAAATATCTGCAGTATAAAAAAATTATGAAGACGATATATGTTCCCAAAAAATTACTAAATATCGTCGTAGGGAGTTGAAAATGAAAAAAGTGGTTAAGTGGTTAAGTGGTCAAGTGGTTAAGTGGTTGGGTTTGCCTTTACTATTTACTATTCACTATTCACTATTCACTGTATTTACCGGTTGTTCTACAGCACCGTATACACCAGCACCGCAGGTATTACCGCAAAATATCAGAAAGGTAGCAATAGAGACATTCAAGAATTCAACCGTATATTATGGAATGGAAGAAAAACTGACAATTGCGATTACAAACGAATTTATACGGGATGGCCGGTTAGCAGTAACAAATTCAGCAGAAGCGGATGCTATCTTACGCGGTGAAATTACAAGGTATGTTCTGGAACCATTGACTTACGATGAAAACCATGTAGTTAAAGAGTATAAACTCTGGATACTGGTTGATATCGTTCTGATTGACAGAGCAAAAAATGAAGTAGTTCTGCAGGAAAAAAATCTGGAAGGTAATTACAGGTTTTTTGTTGCTAATCTGCCCGGCGGGATTACAGAGGAACAGGCGCGAGAAATAATCTGGGAAAAATTATCAAGAAGTATATTAAGGCGAACTGTTGAAGGTTTTGGCTCGGTAACAGGTATCAGTGAAAAAAAGGTACCACCAAAAACGGAATAGATGGCTAAAATCAGTTATTATGCGTTCAACTCAAAATTGAAATTATTAAAAAAATCTGATATCTCGCCTGTATATCTTTTCTATGGCAAAGAAGATTATTTGAAAAATGAAGCCATATGCCAGTTAGAAAAAATTCTGGTTGAACCCGAACTACATGATTTGAATTACAGTGTTTTTTATCTTCCGGATAAACATGAAAAGCAGCCTGATGATGTTGATACATCCGTTGATAAACATAAGATACTACAGAACGCACTTTTATCTTGTAATTCATTACCATTTCTTTCCGAGACAAAACTGGTTGTTCTAAAAAATTTCCACAATCTTTTAGAATCACAGGATTCTTTGCTTGAAAAATATATTAAAAATCCTGCCCCAACAACCTGCCTTGTTTTAGTTGCAGGTGAGAAATTGCCGAAACGAAAGATTTTCCAAAAAATTGAAGAAATGTATCCAATAATAAATTTTTATAATTTACCGGACAATCAACTGTGCAACTGGATACTGGATTATGTTAGCAACCTCCCCCCCCCGCCGTTTAACAAACAAATTTCAATAGATGCAGCGGATAGTATAATAAAAATTACCGGGAATGCGCTTTTTGATATAAAAAACGAAGTTGATAAGTTGATTTTATATACGGCTGAAAAATCAGAGATAACGATTGACGATGTTGAAGACTGCTGTGGACATTTCAGACAGCATTCAGTATTTGAGTTGTTATCACCACTTGCCAAAAAAAATATTGATATGGCAATAAAAATCCTGACAAATCTGTTTAACAACGGCGAAGACGAATTCGGGCTACTCGGTGTTCTGTCAGACAGATACAGAAAATATCAGCAGTTTTTTGAAGCCAAATCGCATGGAGCAACCGATTGGGACGCATTAAAAGAGACCGAGATAAAATTTTTTCAGAAAGAGTTCTTAGACGATGTTAGACAACTTGAATGGGCAGAAATAAAATCGGCTTTGCAACAGATTCTGGAAACAGAGATAAAAATGAAATCAGGCATGGGGGGTGGGGGAGGGAGTCAGGTTTGTCTTGAGCAACTAGTTTTTGAACTGTGCCAATAACCGAGTGGAAAGCCGTGCAATTTTGCGTGATGCGTTTTTTTTATGGATATTTTTTTTCTTTGCTGCTTTATCCAGCATACTTGAAATAATTTTTAATAGTTCTTTTGCATTTTCAAAATTTTTGGCTGTTAATGCTGATTCAAATTTTTTGATTTCAGTTTTGATTCTGGATTTGACTGCTTTATTAAACAAGCGTCTTTTTAGATTTTTTCGTGCCTCTTTTAAGCTGGATGTGTGTCTGCCAGTTTTTAGTTTCATTTGTCGCTCCGTTTGTACGCAAATTACCACAGATTTATTTGTGGCTATTCGGGCTTTAATTTGTGTCTCTTTGTGATTATACAAAAATTATAAAAAAATGTCAAGTGAAAAATTAAAAATTACCAAATATATCGGCTATGTATCAACAGGCACGCTGTGTTCAAGAATACTCGGCTATATTCGGGATATGGCTGTTGGCTGGATTTTTGGTGCCGGTATGTCTGCGGATGCGTTTTATGCAGCACTTAGAATCCCTAATCTTTTCAGACGGCTTTTAGGCGAAGGTTCGCTATCAGCATCATTCGTGCCTGTATTCAGCGACTATCTTGCTACTAAAGAAAAAAAAGAAACTGAAAAACTTTTTAATACTGTATCCACAGCACTTGTTTTTGTTCTGTTAGTTGTATGTGTCGTTGGGATAATTTTTGCACCGCAACTCACAAAAATTATCGCATATGGATTCACAAAAACACCAGAAAAATTGGCACTCACAATTTCACTAACCCGCCTAATCTTCCCGTTTCTTTTATTTATATGTCTTGCTGCGTTTCTTTTGGCTGTGTTGAATTCGCTAAAACTTTTTTTTATACCTGCAGTAGCACCGTCATTCCTATCAATTTCTGAAATTGTATTTGTTCTAGCGATTGCACCGCTTTTAGTTAATACGAGCCAGATAAAAGGGCTCGCAATCGCAGTTGTTGTCGGCGGACTTTTACAGTTCCTGATTCAAATACCATCAATAAGAAAGCGCGGGTTTTCATTTAAGCCGATTTTTAATTTCAACCATCCGGGATTAAGGCAGATATCCTTTTTGATGTTCCCGGCAATGTTAGGAATATCTATAGACCAGGTTAATGCGTTTGTTGATACAGTATGTGCCTCGTTTTTGCAGCAGGGTTGCATAACTGCACTTTACTATTCTAATCGGCTGATGCAACTACCTTTAGCGCTTTTCGGGATTGCAGTTGCGTCTGTTTCATTGCCGTTGATGTCTGCAAGTGTTTCCCAAAAAAATACTGATGAGATGAAAGATACACTTACGTTTTCAATAAAAATATCGTCACTGGCGATTTTTCCAGCAATGGCAGGACTGATGATTTTAGGCAAGCCGATGATAACGCTTCTATTTCAGCACGGTAAATTTGACAGTCAGGCGACTTTGCTGACAAATTCGGCATTATTTTTTTATTCTATGGGGCTGCCTGCGTTCAGTTATGTAAAAATTTTTGCAGGCGGGTTCTATTCGTTCAAAGAAACCAAAACACCAGTAAAAATAGCGACTTCCTGTATGGTATTGAATGCAGTTCTTAACATTATTCTTATGCGACCTCTGGGTGTCGGCGGGCTTGCACTTGCAACTGCAATCTCATCCTGGACAAATGCAACTTTACTTTTTGTGGCTTTAAGAAAACGAGTCGGCGGGGGGAGATTATTAAGTGGTAAAAAAATACTTGTATCACTTACAAAACTGGTTTTTGCAACATTTATAATGGCTGTCGTCTGCTATATCTGTTCTAACTATTTTTTCGGGAACCTTGTTCTGAAAGTGCTCGGGACGATTGTGATTGGATTTGCTGTATATATTTTCATAGTCAAACTTTTAAGGATTGAAGAATTAAAATCTGTACTATCAGTTATCAAAAAAATTTCATAACCACAGATTAACACAGATTAACACAGATGTCATGCTGAATGAAATGAAACATCTCGGTTTTGAGATTCTTCGGGCTTCGCCCTCAGAATGACATTACGGAAATGAATAATACGCTTAAAAAAAAATTAGAAAACCTACCACAATATCCCGGTGTTTATATAATGCGGGACATATCCAGTAAAATAATCTATATCGGTAAGGCGACTTCACTAAAAACACGGGTAAAATCATATTTTAGTAATACTGAACAATCATTAAAAAATGTATTACTTGTAAAATTGGTCAAAAGTATTGATTATATTTTAACCGATAATGTTAAATCGGCGCTGGTTCTGGAAGAATCGTTAATCAAACGGTTTCAGCCGAAATATAATGTGATGTGGAAAGATGATAAACGATATCCGTATCTAAAAATTACAAACGAACAATTTCCAGCAGTTATTATTGTAAGACAAAAAAAAACAGATGGTTGTAAATACTTCGGACCTTATCCTGATGTAACCGATATGAAAAAGACATTGCGGATTATTTATAAAAATTTTGGCGTGCGACCTTGTAGATACAATTTAGATAAACGAAAAATCGGGTGTCTTTATTACCATCTTGCAAAATGTCCGGCACCATGTATTGGCAAAATTGATATAAAATCATATTATCATATTGTCGCTAATGTGATAATGTTTTTAAGTGGGAAAAACAATCAACTTATAAAATCGCTTGAGAATGAAATGGCTGTTGCAGAAAAAAAACTTGAGTTTGAGAACGCAGCAAAATTGCGTGATACAATTTTTGCAGTAAGAAATACGCTTGAAAAAATTACTGCACCACTTTTACGCGAGGTTACACTTGAAGATATCCTGTTAGGTGTTGATAGAACTTCATATATTTCTGACTTATGTAAACTTATTGGTAAAAATATAAACAGGATTGAGGGGTTTGATATATCAAATATCTCCGGAGGAGTGGAAAGTGGGATAAAATATGCTGTTGGTTCAATGGTTGTTTTTGAATGTGGGCTGCCATTAAAAAGTGATTACAGAAGATTCAAGATAAGAACTATAAGAAAAACAAACGATTGTGCGATGATACGCGAAATTATCAAACGCAGATATTCAGGCTCTTTATCACTCAAAATGCCACTACCTGATTTGATTATTATTGACGGTGGGAAGGGGCAACTTTCAGCCGCAGAACGCGCCCTTAAGGCTACACTACCAAAACTACCAGAAATTATCGCAATCGCTAAACAGAAAGAAGAACTTTTTTTCACAGACAATGAAGAATCAGTAATTCTGGCAAAAAATTCGCTCGCATTAAATCTGATAAAGTATATCCGTGATGAAGCACACAGATTCGCAATTTCATATCATAAACTATTGAGAAGAAAATTACTGAAAGAATAAAAAAAGATGATACAAAATGTCATGCCATGCTTGACACGGAATCTATCAATCTTACTTTTAACTTGTTACCTTTTACTTTCTACCGTCTACCTTCTTAATGCCAGGCAGGGAACTCTTATCTTAAAAAATGGGAACAAAATTAACGGCGAAATTACAGTTACTGAAAAAGGCGACTATATGGTTGAGACAAGAAAATACTCAATGTTATTTTTACAAAATGAAATCAACTCGGTAAAATATAGCACGACTAAATCTAAAGATACTTCAAAAAGTTTTGTTAAAAAAATGAAAAATACCAAAAAGCAATCGTCTAATCGCCCGACCCCAGACTCAAGTCGTGGGTTACAATCGCCTAATTATGACTACGACCTGCTTATTCATATCTATGCTGATAAATACAACATTGACCCTGCGTTTGTAAAGGCGGTAATGGAGGCAGAGTCAAATTTTAATCCAAACGATGTCTCATCAAAAGGCGCTGTAGGACTGATGCAACTGATGCCGCAAACTGCAAAAGGACTGAATGTAGACCCTGAAAATACCGAGCAAAATATTGAAGGTGGTGTTAAGTATCTTAACTATCTGTTACAAAAATTTGATAATTCAGTACTTGCACTTGCGGCGTATAATGCGGGTCCAAATGCGGTAAAAAAATATAGTAAAAAAGGGGGGGGGATTCCACCATATAATGAAACACAAACATATATTGAGAATGTTTTACGAAACTACCAGAAACATAAGTCAGACAAACAGTTCTGGTATTTTGTTGATGAAAAAGGCTGTTTACGTATTTCTGACAATCCAAAAGATAAAAGATACAAGAGATTGGAAAGGTAAAAAGTTAAAGGTTAAAGGTTAAAATGAGAAACAAAATGCTTATGGTTGCAAAAATGAAAAATGAAAAATTGAAACGGAAAATCCAAAATTCGGATTATCCAGCATTTTACAAACAGGTTTGGCTGGAGTGTTTAAAAATTAAAAAAGGACATTTGTCCACTTATTCTGAAATTGCCCGACGGATAGGAAAACCGAAATCAGCACGAGCAGTCGGGAATGCACTTGCTAAAAACCCGTTTGCACCAGAAGTCCCATGCCACAGAGTTATCAGAAAAAATGGTAAACTCGGCGGATATTCAAAAGGGCTTAAACAGAAATTGCGATTATTGACAAACGAAAAAAAAAATAGTATAATAATTTACAGAAAGATTTATGGATAATAAAAAATTTCAAAGATACAAATTATTAAATGTAGTCGTGGATTTTCAATCCACGCCACATTAGAAACATTTACAGGAAATCGGCATACAACAAGGCGTCTGCAACGATTGACGCAATTTCAGGTGCATTAGGGAAACCACACGCACTCACAAAACGGCTGAAAAATCTGCGTGATGAGATGGTATTAGAGGCGTTGCGTGGTAAAAAGGAACAGCAGCAGGCATAGCCAGTAACCCCTGTAGCCTACCCCTTAAGGGGTAGATACAAAAGTTCGTTGGGGACTATGGAAAGTATAATGGGTAAAAGGGGATTGATATGGAAATTGCAGCAATCATTCTTGGATTTGCAAGTATAATTTTGGCTGTTTTAGGTGGGCTTCTTGCGCATGGTATAAGTAAACGAACTGACCTGCTGGTTAAATCAGAAGATGAAAGAGCAAAGAGCATGATTGAAGAAGGAAACAGGCGAACACAACAAATGATTGCCGAAGGCAAAAAAAGTTCTCAGGAGGCAGACAATAGAACCCAGCAGATGATTGATGAAGGTAGAAAGAGAGCCGAGGAAGCTGACAGAAGAACCCAGCAGATGATTGATGAATGTCGTAAGAGCACACAACAGTTGATTATAGAAATTCATAACAGCACCCAGCAGTCAATTGAAGAAGGAAGGCATGAATTCAGAGAACTACTGAAGCGAATGGATGACAGATGGGCAAGGATAGAGGAGCGTGAATCTCTGGCAGTCAGAGAAAAACAGGTGAAATATAAATCAGAAAAATAAATATGTCTGAAAAATAGATTTATGAACAACACTTTAACTGAAATTATAGCAAAACAAGAACTGATTGAGCATTTCTGTAAAAAATACGGAATAACTTTTTTGGGTATATTTGGTTCCTGTGCAAGAGATGAAGCAAAAGATACAAGTGATATTGATATGTTAGTTAAATTCAAAAAACCCAAAGGATTGGAATTTATAACTATTCAAGAAGAATTAGCAAACCTGTTAAGAAAAAAAGTTGACCTTGTTACACAAGGTGCTTTGCATCATCTGCTGAAAGATAAAATTTTAAGCGAGGTGGTCACCATATATGAAAAGAAGCAAAGAAAGGGATAAGTTTTACATCCAATCTATGTATGAAGAAATAGAGAAAGCAGAAAAATTTGTTAAGGATGAAACATATAAAACCTTTGTAAAGGACGAAAAACTAAAATATGCTATTTACAAGGCATGCGAGAATATTGGTGAAGCTGCGAAAAATATATCAAATGGATTAAAAAGTAGACACCAAGAAATTCCTTGGAAGGAGATTATTGCATATAGAAATATTTTAGCGCATGAATATTTTGGCGTAGATACCGAAGAAACCTGGAAAGTGATGCAAAAAGACATTCCAGAACTTAAAAGAAACATAAAGAAACTTATGAAGTAAAAATGAAAACGGGGAGGTGGGTATGGCATTACCGAAGGATTTTGAAATAGTGGCGCTAGAAGCACGGCTCACAAGCACCGTTTATGGTAAATATGGCAAGAAAAACGATAAACTTGAGGATTTCGGGTTAAAAAGCTGGAAAAGTAGACGGCAATTAATTGCCGTCTACTAAGGGGGCAAAATGGCTAAATTTTACAGGTTTATTGATGAGCAAGGTAATCGGCAATTAATTGCCGATTTGCCGTTACAGTGGGGGGAGTTATGCATACACAATTTATGAAAAGAATTGAGATTTTAGTTTTTGTAATTTTTAATTTTACATTTTCAATTTTTAATTGTTTTACCTGCCTCTATGCTCAAACCTGGTTGAAAGTTTCCGGTGGTGGGTATCACACAATAGCAATCAAGTCAGATGGCACACTCTGGGCTTGGGGATATAACGGCTATGGTGAATTAGGGCTTGGTTATACAACACAAAGAACCACACCGACACAGGTAGGAACTGCGAGCAATTGGTCATCTGTTTCCTGTGGTGTTTTTCACACAATAGCAATCAAGACGGATGGCACACTTTGGGCTTGGGGAGATAACGAGTATGGTCAATTAGGGCTTGGTGATACAACAGATAGATGGACACCAACACAGGTAGGAACTGCGAGCAACTGGTCATCTGTTTCAGGTGGTGAGTATCACACAATAGCAATAAAGACAGATGGCACACTCTGGGCTTGGGGATATAACAACTATGGTCAATTAGGGCTTGGGGATACAACAAACAGAACCACACCGATACAGGTAGGAACTTTAACCAACTGGTCATCTGTTTCATGTGGTGATTATCACACAATAGCAATCAAGACGGATGGCACACTCTGGACTTGGGGATGGAATTACTCTGGTCAATTAGGGCTTGGGGATACAACAAACAGAACCACACCGACACAGGTAGGAACTGCGAGCAACTGGTCATCTGTTTCAGGTGGTGAGTATCACACAATAGCAATAAAAACAGATGGCACACTCTGGGCTTGGGGAGGGAACGGCAATGGTCAATTAGGGCTTGGTGATACAACAGATAGAAACACACCAACCCCTGTAGGGACTTTAACCAACTGGTCATCTGTTTCCTGTGGTTGGGATCACACAATAGCAATCAAGTCAGATGGCACACTCTGGGCTTGGGGAGGGAACGACTGGGGTCAATTAGGGCTTGGGGATACAACAAACAGAACCACACCGACACAGGTAGGAACTGCGAGCAACTGGTCATCTGTTTCAGGTGGTGAGTATCACACAATAGCAATAAAAACAGATGGCACACTCTGGGCTTGGGGAAGGAACGACAATGGTCAATTAGGGCTTGGTGATACAACAAACAGAAGCACACCAACATGTGTAAATACTCCACCAACACTTTCATGGACAGGTGAAACAAATTATGTTTCTGATGGGCTTGACCCTGAAACAGGCACCACATCAACAAACTTTACTTACCGTGTAACATACACAGATGCGGATAATGACCCGCCTTTCAGCGGGACTCCAAAGGTTCATATATTAAAAGGTGCTACTGAAATAACAGGGAGTCCATTTACAATGACATATGTTTCCGGCGCGAATAATACAGGAGCGATTTATACATATTCATCGGGTGGGCAAGCCCACCCCTACACACAAGGGACTGATTACACATATTACTTTGAGGCACAGGATATAACCGGTGCTTCTGCAACTGGTACACCAACAAGTTCAATAGATGCACCTGATGTTTCTGCACCTGCCTCTAATTTGCCGGATTTGATTGTTTATAATAACGAAATATCAATGCCACAAACTAGTGTTCAAGCTGGAGGTAATGTAACAATTTCTTTTGGAATAAAAAATACAAATAGTAATGCTAATATCACAAACTCTTTTGTAGTAGGTTATTATCTATCTACCCATAATACTTCAACTGGTATCATTCATACTGGCGATATAGAAATAAGAAAAGATACTATAGATTCTTCATCCACCGGATTTGATGCAGTTAATACTGGTCCCCCAGGTTATCGTTTAGACAATATGCCACTACAAATACCATCAAATATTACTAATGGGTATTACTATGTTAGAGTAATAGTAGATATTGACGATAATATATTAGAATCAAACAAAGAAAATAATTCTACTTATTCTGCTCCAATATCAATCTATGGCGGTGTTACACCTGAGAATCCACTTGAAAATGCACACTGCTATCCGGTGCCTGCGATGCTTTCACAACCCGGTAGTGTAATAAACTTCCAGCAATTCACATCAAATACGTCGGTAAAAATACTATCACCTGCTGGCAGCGTGCTTAAAGAACTTTCTGCGGATGCAAACGGATATATTCAACCCTGGGATGGTATTACAGATAGTGGCGAAAAGGTTGCATCAGGTACATACACGGTGATTGCAACTGATGACTCAGGCGGTAAGAAGATATTCAAAATAATGGTGGTAAGGTAGGTTGACGGTTGACAGAATTGACAGTTGACGGAAAAGGCAAAAAGGCAAAGAATGTTTAATTTTGAGAAATTAAGTATTGCATTGTTGAATTTATCACGAGAATTGGGTTATCTTACTGTTACTGAATTTGAATTATTGTATGTTCACGCGAATAAAATATCAAAAATGATTAATGGATTAATAAAATCACTGGAGGAAAAATGAAACCGTCAACTGTCAACTGTCAACTGTTAACTGTTTTAACTGTCATCTGTCAACTGTCAACCGTCAACCGTCTCTTTTCAGACATGCCAACCGCACAATTCCTGCTCGTAGGTCAGGGTACACGGGCAGAGGCACTCGGTCAAGCGGTTGTCTCAAATTGTTTTGATTATACCGCAGCATACTGGAACCCTGCTGCATCTGCATTTTTAAGCAGGCCTGAACTTGGGTTTAGCTATAATAAAAGTATCGCAGAAACAAAGTATAGTTTCTTATCCTTTATCTATCCTTACAAAAAAGTTGCATTTGGGTTAAGAGCAATAGGTTCAGATTCTGAAATGGAAGCATATGATGATTATGGTAATAGTATGAATAAAATCACCGAAGCAAACTCTAACTTCAGTTTGCTCTTCGGCTGGAAGGTTGTTGATAAGTTTTCTTTGGGAATCAGCGCTGGACAGATTAATATGGATTTATCAAAATACAGTGCAGGTGCGCCTAATGTCAATTTAGGCACTGTCTTTAAGCCAGGAGAGCGGGTTTCTTTGGCATTAGTACTCGCTAATCTCGGTGGCGGGTTAACTTTTACTGATACAGAAGAATCTCAACCACAACTTGTTAGAATCGGCTTTTCTGTTTATACGCTAAAAAAACGAAATATGTTAATTTCTACTTCGTATACGAATGTGTTTGATGATGAAACCGCAAACAGTTTCGGGTTCGGACTTGAAGTTCTGCCAACTAAATATATCGCATTACGGGCTGGTATACGACAAACCGAAGATGACTATACGAAAGTGAATTCTGGGCTTGGACTGAACTTCAAGCATGTTACACTGGACTATGCGCTCAGTATGATAACCGGTACGAAACTCGATTTGTCAGATTTAGGAACTCATCATATATCGCTTGCGTTCAAGTTTGGTAAAATACCAGGTGAAGTTGCAGAAACAGAAGAAAAACTGCTTAAATTTGAGGAACTTGAGAAACCTGTTAAGCAACCACCAGTTATTACAAAACCGGTTATGCCAAAGACAACTGTGCAAACCAATATCGCAGTCGCTGATTTTGGCGGCAAAAATGTATCTCAAGCGGATGCATCTATTGTTGCTGACTTCTTAAGAACCGAACTTGTACAAACAGGTATCTATACTGTTATTGAGAAAGCGAATATGGACAAAATTTTAGCGGAAGCGGCATTTCAGCAAACGGGCTGCACAACATCAGAATGCGCAGTCCAGATTGGGAAACTGCTAAATGTTAAACAGATGGTTGTCGGTAATCTATCAAAACTGATGGATACATATTATATAACGGTTAATCTGGTTGAAGTAGAAACCGGTAAGATACTTGCATCTTTTGACCAGGAGGCGATGTCTGCAAAAGAACTCAGAGTTGCCTGTAAAACATTAGCACAGAAATTAGCACAATAACACTACAAGAGGCTCTCGCTATTTTAACAAACTAAAACAATTTTTAATTGCCGTTATTAGGGAGGCTGTATGGAAATAATAGCTTTTGGCTTAATTTTAGGCTTATTTGCGCTACTCCAAAATTCTATTCTTTCTCGGCAAACAAACAAAATGATAGAAAAAGAAGATGAGCGTGCAAAGAAAATGATAGAAGAAGGGAATAAAAGAACCCAGCAGATGATAGAAGAAGGGAATAAAAGAACCCAGCAGATGATAGAAGAAGGCAGAGTATTTACACAAAAACTCATAGAAGACGGTAACAGAAGAACCCAACAAATAATTGAAGATGGTAATAAACGGCTAGAAAAAATTCTGGCACATATTTCAGATAGTTTTGCTAAAACAACTGCGGTTTCATCTGCTGGCTATTTACGTGATAAATAATTCTCTTGACAAAATTCATATTTTTTGGTATACTTACCTTAAGACCTTAAGAGAAAAAGGGATGGAAAAAAGTTAAAGGTATGTAACCGGGAAAAAGGGACGGGAAAAAGGGACGGAGCAAATAATAAAATTTTTACTGTAAACGCTGGCATTTTTTATAAATACTCATTTTAGTTTCGTTATTTCTATGAATTCTAATAAATTTCTGTTAATTTTATATCTAATTTCCTCCGTCCCCATTGTTTTTGCTCAGCAGGTGCCTGAACCACCTGCTTTATCTTCACCTGAAAATGAAAAAACAATCAACATAACTGACCCGCTGCTCAAATGGTCTGCGGTTGATACCGCTGATTGTTATAATGCTGCTATTTATTCAGATAAGAGTTGCATCAATAAAATCACTATATCAAAACCATATCCTGAAGAGCCATTCTGGAAAGTGCCTGCTGGTATCTTAGAAAAAGGGAAAACATACTACTGGCGGGTTGCTGCACACAATTTTGACGGCTGGTCAAAACCGTCTGCAGTATGGTCATTCAGTGTATATACGAAGCGTAGTAGCGAGGTTACCTCGCAACTACCCAAAAGTGAGTTAGAAAATATCGCAGTGGCTGATTTCGCAGGCAAGAATGTTTCTCAAGCAGATGCATCTATTGTTGCTGACTTCTTGAGGACCGAACTGGTAAGAATTGGATTCTATACTGTAATTGAGAAGGCAAATATGGATAAAATACTTGCAGAGGCAGCATTCCAGCAAACGGGTTGCACAACCTCAGAATGCGCAGTCCAGATTGGCAAACTCTTAAATGTCAAAAAAATGGTTGTCGGCAACCTTTCTAAACTGATGGATACTTTTTATATAACGGTCAATCTTGTAGATGTAGAATCAGGTAAGATACTATCATCTTTTGACCAGGAAGCAACAACATCAAAAGAACTCAGAACTTCTGCACAGGATTTGGCAAGACAACTTACAGGCGCAAAACCTGCTGTGCGAAAAGTAGAACCCAGCACAAGACCTGCTCCACAGAAAATAGAACCTACACCAACAAGACAATATGGCGTGCCGTTGCGGTATCTTACAGGTAAAGTTGTGGCAATTGACGGTAAAAAGGTTACTATTGATTTAGGCTACTTAAACGGTGTGAGATGGTATCATCAGTTCAACTTTATCCTTGGTGAAGAAAAGGTTAATCCTTACACAGGCGAGACAATGATTACTAAGCCAACAAAAATCGGCTGGATGCGGATAGAACAAATTGACGACTGGACATCAACTGGCGAAATCATCTCGTTAAAAAAAGGTGAAGAAATCCAGATAGGTGATTCTGTAAAACTGCGTATAGAACGCGGGCTATTAAGTTATGAGTGGTGTGCTAATACAGAGGACTATGAAGATAGCAAGTTTGAATGGGATTGGAAATTTCCAATCTGCCTTCGTATAAAAATGGGTTATATTGACCCGTATTTTATGTACTATATGAACCCGTTTTTCTATTCCAGATTATCACTTGACTGGCGGTGGTTTGAATGGGGACTCGGCCCAATATTCACAACCAAAGGACAGGCTGGATTAACAAGTACTATGCGGATTGGGCCATATGATGGTCCTTTTAATATAATCGGCAGAAGTTATATAACTTTTGAAAGTAATCCAGGTCAAATATTTTTAGATGAAGACCTGAATATTATCCCATCAAAAAATGTTACAATATATGCCAAACTTTTATATCATATTGGTTATTCGGATTATTATTCATATTATTATTCTTCATATTATTATGACGGCTGGAGGAGTTATTATATAGATACATACCGTATAGGCGGATATGGTGGCTTAAAAATTAGTTTCAATGCACCTGTGTCGCTATTTTTCCATTATGGCGGATTTGAATATTACTATTATAGTAGGTTTAGTTCGGATTCATATGATACAAGTTATGTAGGGTTTGGTATAGAATTCCCAACAAAACGCCGTACATATGGAATCCAAATAGAAAATGAAAGTGGTCCGGCTGATAATCTCTTGGGCTTCCGTGCAAAACTGAAGTATAACTTTTAAGACTTCTACGTCACTTACGCCACCAGTTTCAACTGGTGGCGGTTCTATAAGTATTTGATACAGGAGAAACCAGGTGAACAATAAATGGGGTTATTTGACCGATAGAGAAAAAAGGATAATTGCTTCTTTAACAAAAAAATTAAGAAAAAAACTTGATAAAGAAATTGTAGAAATTAAACTCTTTGGCTCAAGGGTTAAAGGCAATTATCTGCCTGATTCTGATATAGACCTATTTATTCTGGTAAAGAGAAAAAAAATAAAGGTTAGTGATGTAGTTGACAAAATCATTTTTGACTGTGTTTTTAATTACAATTTACCTCTTTCACCAGTGCTTTATGATTTATCGGAGTTTCGTCAAAATCTGAAATTAGGTTCCTTCTTTTTTGAAAATGTGCAAAAGGAGGGAATTGATATATGGCACGAATAACTTTGGCAAAATACCGAATACAAAAAGCAACGGAAATCTTAAAAGAATCTGAAGATGCCTTTAAAATGAACCACTTAGGAAATTCGTTAAACCGAAGTTATTACGCAATGTTTACTGCTGCTAGAAGTCTTTTGGCACTAAAAGAATTGGATTCAAGTAAACACTCGGGAATAATTGCTCTGTTTAATCAACACATAATAAAAACAGGATTGTTCCCCAGAGAATTAAGCCAATACTTGCAAAAAGCCAAACGGCTTAGAGAAAATGCTGACTACGGAGATTTTGTTAAAATAAGTCATCAGGAATGTTATACTCAAATTATAGCAGCAAAAAAATTTATTCAGCATGCAGAAGAATCTTTACTGAAACTGATTAAAAAATTGGAGAATAACAAAAAATGAAAAAAATCCTTTACTTTTTACTTTTTACTTTTTACTTTTTACTTGCCTTTTTCACTGGCTGTGATAAAGATGAACGAGTATTCGGCTCCAAATCTAAATTATTAGGAACTACCTCTACAGCCTCAACATCTGTTTCTACACCAACAGGACTTATCGCTGCTGCCGGCGATGGTCAGGTGACACTATCATGGAATGCAGTCAGTGATGCCTCTTATTACAGAATTTATCGTAGTTTATCAGCATATGATACCTATTCATATATATCCTATACCTATTCTACCAATTATACAGATACAGGACTCACAAATGGAACTGCTTATTATTACAAGGTTTCTGCAGTAAGTTCTTCTGGTGCAGAGAGCAGTTTAAGCGATTATGTTTCTGCAACACCCACTGCTTCAGGCGATGCCTACGAGCCCGATGACAGTTTCAGCCAGTATTCTAATCTTGCTAATGGTCAATCAAGAAGTATCCAGCCCGCAGGCGATTATGACTATATTCAGTTTTACGCAAACTCTGGCTATACTTATACTTTTTATTCTACCGGTAATATAGATAATTATGCAACACTTTATACTGAAACACAATCACATGTCACAAGTGATGACGAGAGTGGTGATGGTAGCAACTTCAGGATTGTCTGGACTTGTAACAGTTCAGGGTACTATTATTTGGTAATCAAAGGATATTACTCATCCACAACCGGCGCTTATACGCTTTATTATTCGTATTAAAAAATTTGCAAGAAAACCTTGTAACCACACGATTTCACAGATTATCACAAGATTAAAAAAGTAAGAAATTATCAAAATTTTAATTATCTGTGTAAATCTTGTGTTAATCTTGTGGTTTAAAATGTTGTTTTATAATTTCCTATGGGAAAAATGGGGGAAAAATGGGGACGGAGCAAAAAGGGAAAAAAGGGACGGAGCAAATAATAAAATTTTCACTGTAAACGCTGGCATTTTTTATAAATACTCAGTTTAGTTTCATTATTTCTATGAATTCTAATAAATTTCTGTTAATTTTTATATCTAATTTCCTCCGTCCCCATTATTATTATAGAATGGCAAAATGTAAAATTGGCATTTCCTATATTTAGTTAAAGAAAGGAGTTCGCTATGCGCAAAATTTTATCTGTGTTAATCGGAGCCTGCCCCCGAATGATTTTATCGGGGGTTAATCTGTGGATTCCCGTTTTCACGGGAATGACGCTTTGCGTCATCTGTGTTAATCACTGTTTCGCAAAACTGAAATCCGGCGATAGAGTACCTGGATTCATTCTGCCTTATATTGTAGATGGCAGAAAAATTTCGCTTACACATATTCTTAACTATAACAAACCGGTTGTGGTCTCGTTTTTTGCAACCTGGTGTAAACCCTGCCTTCAGGAAATACCGCATCTGCAGGAAATAGAAAAGAAAAAGAATGTTAAAATTTATCTCGTAAATATTGATAATCTACCAAAAGAAAAAATAACCGAATTCCTGAAACAGAATAATATCATACTGCCGGTACTACTTGACCCGAATGGCAAAATTACCGGCGATAGCTGGGAAATTATGCAAGCAGGTGGTGTAGCATCTATCCCGAAACTGTTCCTTATCTCACCTTCAGGTGTTATCAAATATATCTCAGGCGGGTTCAAAACAGAAGAAGAGCAAGAGTTTGAAGAAAAACTAACACTCAAAATCCAGGAAATAGAAAAAGAATTATCAAGCAAACCGCCGGAATTAGCAGTATTTTTTACAAACTCAACAAACGGCTTTTTTGAAAGTTGTGACTGCCCCACACATCCTTACGGTGGTATCGTCCGCCGAGCAACCTATCTGACAAAACAGAGACAAAAATATCCGCTAAACTTATTGCTGGACTCCGGCGATATTCTACCACCGTATTGCACTGATACTATGGCAGAGTATCTTTTCAAATGTTATCAGTTGCTTAATTATGATGCGGTTGCTATCGGCGACCAGGAATTGTCATATCCAGGTTTCGTACAAAATTGTACTAACTACCAACTCCCGTTTATATCAGGTAACATTAATTACTGCGAAGGTGATATGTGCAGGTTCATTGCACCACACGACAAAATTATAGAAAAACCTAATCTGAAAATCGCGATACTATCAGTCACAGATGAAGATGTCTTTGCACTCTATCCAGAGGAGTTATTAAAAAAATTAAATATCCTGGCGGTAAAAGATGTTCTCGCAGGCTTTCTATCAGAGAATAAACGAGGTGTTCAATTTGATTTGCTGATATTATTATCGCATAGCGGGCTGGATATTGACAAAAAAATAGCCGAAGAAATACCTGAAATTGATGTAATCGTTGGCGGACATTCTCAAACACTTATTGATAAAGAGCCACTCAAAATTGGTAAAACATTTATAGTCCAGGCAGGACAGGATGGCCAGAATATCGGGAAGTTGGTACTAAAATTTGATATTACTAAAAAAATCGCATCATATCAGTATGAAATCGTCCCGCTTACCAAAGACATACCTGACGACCCGCAAGTACGAAACCTGATAAATGAGTATAAACAAAAAATCAAAAAGTAAAGTGGTTATGTGGCTATGTGGCTATGTGGTTAAGTGGTTAGTAAACTTCAGGTGGTTAAGTGGCTATGTGGTTAGGTGGTTAGTTTCTACTAATCACTTATTCACTTATTCACTTATTCACTTGCTTTTTATTACTTATTCACTTATTCACTGTCTTTACAGTCAAACAATTCAAGTTGATAAAAAAGTTATTGATTTCGGAACTGTAAAAGAAAAAACAGTTTTGAACTATACAATAGAAGTTAAAAATATCTCAAAAAATCTATTACGGGTTGGTATCCGACCTGCCTGCGATTGTATCTCTGTATCACCTGACCGGGTTAACCTGAAACAGAATCAAAAAGCTAAAATTAAAGTCAAAATTGATACAAAAGGTTATAAAGGCGATTTTAACGAAAAAGTATTTTTTCAATCAAACGACCCAAAAAATCCGTATATCTCAATTGATATCAACGGTTATGTTTCATCTGCGAGAAAAATTACTATTCCAATAACAGTTTTTGATTCTGCAGGTTGCCTTTTCTGTATTGAATTACGAAAAAATATACTGCCGAATTTAGAAAAAAAATACGGCATAAAAATAGAGCTTGACGAGTACTCGGTTGATGAGCCAAAAAATTATGCTGCACTGGTTCTGCTTGAAAAAAAATCACAAAAGATATTAAACAAAATACCGGTTGTCTTTATCGGCAAGGATATTATCGGCGGAAAAGAAGAAATTAAAAAGTTGCTTCCAAAACTATTAGAAAAATATACCAAACAGGGTTATGCTGAAAAAATAGATATTACAACCGGCGAAGTTCAGAAAGCAGAAATTGTAAAAAAATTAAAATTGCTGCCTGTAATTTCGGCTGGAATAATAGACAGCGTAAATCCCTGCGCGTTTGCGACAATCGTTTTTTTGATAACATATTTGAGTATGGTGTTGAAAAAAAATAGATATACTATACTGCTTATCGGAATCAGTTTTAGCGTCGGTGTTTTTGTAACTTATTTTCTTATCGGGCTCGGTTTGTTCAGGTTTATCCAGAAAATCAACCAGATTGTTATCATCTCAAAAACAATGTACTTTTTACTCGGGATATCCGTATTTTTTCTGGCATATTTTCATTTCAGAGATGCATTGCTGATAAAAAAGGGAACAGGTCTTGGCGAAAAAACAATAAAATTGAAACTGCCGGATAAAATACGATGGAGAATCTACGATATAATCACAAAATTAACAGTGCTGAAATATTTGATACCGGTTGCATTTTTAATTGGCGCAATCATTACGGTATTAGAACTGTTCTGTACAGGACAGATTTATCTGCCAACAATAATGTATCTTGCAAAACTGCATATCAGCGGGATTTTTTATCTGTTGCTTTACTGTTTTCTGTTTGTAATACCGTTAGTAATTATATTCTCGCTTTTCTATTTCGGGTTGAGTATGGACTGGCTTGAGGCATTCTTTAGAAAAAAAATTTTTTTGATAAAAATCTGTATTTCTTGCTTTTTCGTTATCATAGGAATACTAATTTTTATAATCACCTTTTTTGCTTGACAGAAAATACATTTTGTGTTATACTTTTGCCAGAGGTTGAAAACGATGTTTGATAATGTTGTCATTGCGAGGAATGAAATGACAAAGCAATCTCAGAGCACTAGTCGCTCCGATAAAATCGGAGCGCTAGTTACTGACTGGTTTAAGATTTGTTATTTGTTATTTGGAATTTGTCATTTTCGGGGGGGGGTAGTTACCGACGACAGAATTCAGAATTAAGAATTGAGAATGAAAAATTTGTAGGGGCGAATTTATTCACCCGATTATTTGTAGTCGCAGGGTTTTCCTGCTTTTTTTATTTCGTAGTAGCACGCTCTTGGCGTGTTTTTTATTTTTGGAATCAAAATGTAAGCAAATGCTTACATTTGAATTTTGCTCGTCGGTAAAAATGAAAAATCCAATTAGTCCAAATGGTCTAAATCAATTTTTCCTTAATCTTTTAATTTTTAATTTTTTACCTTTAACCTTTAACCTGCCGTTCAGGGGGGTGATAAAATATGGGTAAATCAGCATATGCGGAACGAATCAACCGGTATGAGGTTCTTATTTCGGGTTTGAAAAAGAACGAGAAAGAATTGAACCTGCCTGTGAAGACAGCCGAGTTTGAGAAGTTGGTTTCGGATGCGAAGGCACAGGATAAGCTACAGGAAGAGTTGAAAGCGAAACAGCAACAGGCAACCGAGCGGTTTAATGCACTAATGAATGACTTAAAAGAGAAATCAGCACGGCTTGTAAGCGGTATCCACGCGCAATACGGCAAGAAAGCGGAGAAACTGGAAGAGTTCGGCTTGAAACCGTTAAGAACCGGCAGACGAAAAAGTTCAGCCACTCAACCAACGCAATAACTTGAACACTGGAAATTGTTGTTCCAACACTGAAAACTATTGACGGAACAATAAAAACTGGTTTTTGTTGGCTGAAAACGCGTTTTTATTGGCTGGAAATGAATTTTTATTGACCGGAAATTAATATTTATTGTCCGAAAACTAATTTTTATTGGTTGAAAACCAGTTTTGGTTGTCCGGAAATTAATAATTGTTCCGAAGAAATGGATTTTTGTCCTGTAGAAATGAATTTTGGCACACTGAATGCTGATTTTTAATCTTTGGAAATTGATTCCGGTCGGTTAAGAATTAGTTTTTGTTGTCCTGATATTGGAATTTGAAGTATTAGAGAATATTCGGTTTATGAATCCCATATGAATTTCTCCACCCTTATCAATTTATTATTCAGGTTGGTTTTTGTTATAGTAGTGATTACAGGTTGGGGGAGAACGGGTTTTGCAGAAGACCAATTTTTTCTTTTGTATAAGAAAGCAACAGAGTCGCAAAATCCTGATGAGCGGATTGACTTCTATACAAAAGCATTGGAAATAGGTATTAAAGATATAGGTAAATATAAACGCTGGGTGGTCAATAGTTTGTGCAATCGTGCCAAACAGTATTCTTATAATTATAAACAATATGATAAAGCATTAGAGGATGTAAAAAAAGCGATAGAACTTGACCCTAACGATTATTACAGTTATATTACCGCTGCAGACATTTATACGATAAAAGGAGAATACGCAAACGCAATTTTAGTATATGATAAATATTTGCAAATAAATTCAACCGAAGCGTTTAGAGCATATGAGGGTGATGCGATTTATTACAAGCGCGCATGGCTTTTTATGATGTTAAATAAATTGGACTTTGCTATTGCAAACTGTAATAAAGCAATTGAATTTTATAGTTTTCAAAAGTTATTTCATTCGCACATTAGCAGTTTTTACTGCCTCCGTGGTGATATATATAGAAGAAAAGGTGAATACGAAAAAGATATTCAAGATTTAACAGAAGCACTAACAGTAAAAATATCTTCTATATCTTCTGGATCTAGAAACATAAGCGGTGCTTATATAACTCGTGGATGGGTATATTTTGATAAAAAAGAATATCAAAAAGCAACTTCAGATTTTGAAAAAATCGTAGAAATACTTCCAGAACGGAATGCCTTACTCGGTTTATCTTTAATAAATTTTGAGCAGAAAAATATTCGCAAAGCAAAAGAGTATTACGGTAAAGCATCAAAAGTAGAGCCGTTATTATTTAGAGGAATGTCAGGGATAGAAGAAATTGAAAAAAAAGGATTTTTTTACAGCGAGCAATCAAAGGATGCACTGACTAAATTATTTATCGCTTTAGGACATCCTCATTCTAAAAAATAAATTTTATGAGAACAGTGAAATATATCTGCGTGTTTCTTTATTTTTGTTCAGTGGTTATTTATTTAACCAGTTGTGCGGGAATCAAAACAATATGAACGTCAGCTCGGAAAAGAAAAAGTAGTGATTGAGGTAGTGGAAGCCGAAGGGGTTGGCCCGATAATTAATAATGATGTAATCAAAGCGCGAAAAACATCTCTGGCGGATGCCCAAAAACGCGCTTCAGAACTGGTCATCGGAGTATATATTTCGGCTCAGTCCTGGGTTTCTAAATCTGAACTTATTGAGGACAATATTACTACTCAGACCGAAGCGTATATTGAAAAATACGATATTATCAAAGAATGGAAAGACGAAAATTTTTATCGTACTAAAATCAGAGTCCATGTCCGGAAAGAAGACCTCCTTAAAAAAATAGCTGACTTGGATAACCAGCTTACTCCGAAAAAATACGGTAACCCCAAAATATCATTCTGGATAACGGAACGGATTGATAACGAAGAAACAATGAGTAACACCGCCGAGTTGGAGTTAATGAAATCATTTGTGGATGCCGGGTTTGTAGTTTCGGATGTTAAACCCAAAGAATTTTATGCTAATAGGTCATCGCTACTTAATGATGAAGCAGCGAATTTAAAAAAACTAAAAGCAGATATAGTCGTGTTTGGTGATGCCGCCAGCAATTTTAATACGGATAAAGGAATAGGTGGATTTGTTTCTTATCGGTCAAACATATCCCTTAAAATATTAATGTCAGCGACGAAAGATATTATTACGACGATTAACAAAACGGCATCGGGAATGGATGTTACCAACGAGAATGCTGCTAAAGTGTCCATAACTAATGTAGCCAAAAAATCGGCTAAGGATTTACCCCAATCGGTCTTGAAATATCTTAAGGAACGTGCTTATGCCACTTTGTTTATTCAAGGAGTATATAGTATAATTGATTTAAATAATTTAATCAGTAAAATCAGAGCATATGGATTAGTTAAAGATTCCTGGGTCCGGATTTATGCTAATCAGGAAGCGGTTGTTTCTTTAGATTTACGAAAAGGAACTATTGGAGATATCGTTAAATTATTAGAAAATAGCGATAATTGGAATTGTAAAGTATTACAGATCGGTCAATATGAAAACCGGGTAAAGGTAACAAAAAAATAAAATGGTGCCAATATTATTTTTAATTAGATAAACTGGATAAACTGTGCCAGACTTGAAATTAACGCTGTTACCGAAGTCAAGTTTTATGAAAACTATTTTTACTTCCAGTTATTTATTTTTTTGTCTGCTATTAGCATGTGATGTAACATTTGACAAGCCATATCTAAAAAAGGATTCTATTGATAACTTACAATTACCGGAATACGAAAAATTTATCCTGCAAAATAAAATTGTTGAATACGGTCTTCCAAGAGATACGCTTATAGATATGTATGGCGAGCCTGATAGAGAAATAAATAAACCAGGTGATACAACACGAGATATTCCAATTATGGCACATGATATATTCGTTTATCAAGATTTAATGGCTTTACATTTAAAAAAAGATAAAGTATGCTGGTTCGGGTATAGAGACGACGATTTTGCAGCCAATCAAAAAGAACTACTGATAAAGTTCAGAGAATTATATGAGAACTATATTCTTGAAAAATTACAGGTCAAATTTAATGAATTACCTGTTGTGCTAAAAACTAAAACCAAAACTGAGATTACAAGTTTATTAAACTATTATAGAATTCGGTATCCAACATTTTATCAATTTTTTTTCAAAAGCGGTATAGTTAATGTTTATTTTGATAAGGATAAAATTACTGTAAAAAATATTCGTATTAAAAACTATTATGATATTGAAGATATTGAAGAAGATGAAAAATAAATTTTTGAAATTAGGAAATCAGGAAATTAGGAAATTAGGGGACTGAGGAAATTAGGGGACTGGGTTGAAATGGTTGACTTACGAGCAACACGATAAATGGATTCCTGACAGATGCACTCGGGAATGACAACTTAGTGGACACACTATGTCAAGCAGTGGTAGTCGGCGTTTAAACGCCGATTACATAATAGCGCATGGCATGATAGAATATCAAAACAACTGATTTGCCACGGAACCTGCCGAAGATTGCGTCAAAACACTGCTCACCCGCCTGTTCATCAAACTGGAATAATCGGATAACTTACCTTAACTGAAAAAAAATTAAAAAAGTTATAAAAGGGCTTGACAAGTTTTTTTTTTATTTGTATAATATACTGTAGTTTGGCAAATTTTTGCTAATAAATGTTGAAACATATTGTTCATTGACAAAAATGGAATAACCCTGTAAAACAGGGATGCACAAGAAACCTGAACAATTCCTATGAATAGTTAAGTC
>JBFLWK010000022.1 GCA_040757695.1 Elusimicrobiota bacterium | reverse complement strand
GCTTTCACGTCAATTTTTTATAGGTTCCTTTATAATATGTCTCAGCATTTATTAGCAAGCGTGTCTGATGAATCAGACCACCCTATTTCTCATTAGAGAAATGGGAAATTTGCCAAACTACAGTAATATATTATGTGCGGTTTGATACCGCAAAACAGTTAGCGTTAGTTTTGCGTGTAAGTTTAGCGGTACTTCTGCACGGAATGTTTAAGAGTATGCGAATAAAATACGAATAAAGACAAATCTCACGAATAAATGCGAATATTCGTAATAAATTCGTGAGGTGTTAAAAAATTCGTGATAATTCGTAATTCTTAAGAGGAGGAGCAAAGTAGATGCGTGGTAAAGTGAAGTGGTTTAATGACTCCAAAGGCTACGGCTTCATAGCGAAAGAAGATGGGTCAGGCGATGTGTTCGTTCACTTTTCGGCTATCGGCGGCGATGGGTTCAAATCGCTCGCAGAAGGCGATGCAGTAGAGTTTGATGTGGTGGATTCTGATAAAGGTCCTAAAGCAGCAAATGTAAAAAAAGTTTAATGAACATATAAAAAAACAAAAAACCAGTTCTGTTCAATTCAGGATTGGTTTTTTTTTATTTACAATTTTTACTATTTTTTGTAAAATATATTTTGCAGTATAGGGATTTCATTAAATTTGGACGCAGAGGAACGCAGATTAAATCCTGATTTTTCTGCGAAAATCTGCGTCTTAATTATCTTGTATGTTAAATTATATTTTTAGAAAAATTTTTGGTACGAAATCAGAACGGGATATCAAAAAAATTCTGCCTGTTATTTTACAGATAAACTCGTCTGAAGAAAAAATCAAAAAATTATCGGATGATTCACTAAAACTGAAAACAGACGAGTTCAAAAGCCGGCTCGCACAGGGCGAAACAATGGAACAGATTATTCCAGAAGCATTCGCATGTGTCAGAGAGGCATCAAAACGAACAATCACATTAAGGCATTTTGATGTCCAACTTATCGGCGGCATAATTCTGCATCAAGGCAAAATCGCAGAGATGAAAACTGGTGAAGGAAAAACACTTGTTGCAACACTGTCTGTATATTTGAACTCCCTGACTGGTAAAGGTGTCCATATCGTTACTGTCAATGATTATCTTGCGAAACGCGACCGGTTCTGGATGGGACCGATTTACGAATTTTTAGGATTAACTGTAGGATATATTCAGCATGATATGGAAGATGTAGAACGCCAAAAAATGTATCAGTGTGATGTGACATATGTTACAAACTCAGAAATAGGTTTTGATTATCTTCGTGACAATATGAAACGCTCAAAAGAAGAACGGGTTTTAAGGGAACTGAATTATGCGATTGTGGACGAGGTGGATTCTATTCTGATAGACGAGGCACGAACACCGCTTATTATTTCAGGCCCTGCTGAAGAATCAACCGACAAGTATTATATCATCAATCGGCTGGTGCCACATCTGAAAGGAAAATTTATCACGGAGGCAGAAGAGATTGATGCGAAATATAAAGGGATTGATTTGTCCGTCGGGTATGATTATATCGTGGATGAAAAAAATCATACTGCAACACTTACGCAACAGGGTGTCCAAAAATGCGAAAAAATGCTCGGCATAAAAAATCTGTATGACGATATTCAATCGGAATGGGTTCATCATATAAATCAGGCACTTAAAGCACATAATCTTTTTAAACGAGATGTGGATTATGTTGTCAAAGATGGCGAAGTTGTGATTGTTGACGAGTTCACAGGACGACTGATGCCAGGTCGGCGGTGGTCGGAAGGACTCCATCAGGCGGTTGAAGCGAAAGAAAATTTGAGAATCGCCGAAGAAAACCAGACGCTTGCTACAATCACATATCAGAATTTTTTTAAGTTATACAAAAAACTGGCAGGAATGACCGGGACCGCTATGACGGAAGCAGGCGAGTTCTGGCATATCTATAAACTTGATGTCGTTGAAATACCAACGAATATGCCAATGATACGGGATGATTCGCCGGATGTTATTTATAGAACAGACCGCGAAAAATATGAGGCAATCTTGAATGAGATTGAAGAGATGTACAAAAGCGGACGACCTGTACTTGTCGGGACACGTTCAATAGAAAAAAACGAAAAAATGGCAGCAATGCTGAAAAAACGAGGTATTCCACACCAAATACTGAACGCAAAATATCACGAGCAGGAAGCACAAATTATTGCCCAAGCAGGCCGAAAAAAAGCGGTAACAGTCGCAACAAACATGGCAGGTAGAGGAACCGATATCGTTTTAGGCGGGAATCCACCCGATGCTGTGGAACAAGCAGAAGTAAAAAAATTAGGCGGACTCCATATTCTTGGCACAGAACGACACGAAGCACGCAGAATTGATAACCAGTTAAGAGGTCGCAGTGGCAGACAGGGTGATATGGGCTCGTCAAGATTTTATCTTTCTTTAGAAGATGAACTGATGCGGCTGTTTGGTTCGGATAGAATCGCACCAATTATGGAAAAACTTGGTATGAAAGAAGGCGAAGTGATAGAGCATCCGCTTGTTTCTCGCGCGATAGAAAATGCACAGCGAAAAGTTGAGGAGATGAATTTTGAGATACGAAAAAATCTGCTGGAATACGATAATGTGATGAGCAAACAGCGTGAAGTGGTTTATTCATTAAGAAACTCTATATTTGAAGGGCTTTCTGTTTCGGAAAAAATTCGGGAGATGATAGAAGAATCCTTAGACGAAAAACTTGAACTTTACTGCCCTAAAAAAGAATATCCTGAAAAATGGGATTTGGAAGCAATCTTAAATTGGTTAATGAGAACATTCGGACTTGAATTAAAATTCTCCAAAGAAGAAATTACATCATTAAATCAAGAATCATTCAAACAAACACTATTGGAAAAAATCAGAGAGATTTATGCCCGACGAGAAATTGAGTTCACAAAAGAAATTTATGAGAATATACAACGCCAGGTAATGCTTCAGGTGATTGATACTGCGTGGAAAAATCATCTGTATGATTTAGACCAACTGCGTAAAGGCGTTGGACTGCGCGCTTACGGACAGAAAGACCCGCTTGTTGAATACAAAAAAGAATCACTTTCTCTTTTTATGACGATGATGGACCGTATCCGCGAAGAAACAGTAGAATACATATTCAGAGTTCAAATGATGCCCCAACCAAGAATTCGGATTATGCCAAAAGTTCCTTCGGCTATCCTGACTCCACAAACACAAAGAACCCAACAGACACAACAAACTCTAATAAGTATGCCAAAAAAAATCGGGCGCAACGACCCTTGTCCCTGTGGTAGCGGCAAAAAATACAAAAAATGCTGTGGAAAATAAAATATGAAAAAAAAGAAAAGTAAAGTTGCTGAAATGTCGATAGTATACGAGGCAAATACTGTTGATATACCACATGTAAAAACTTGTGATTGCACTGGTAATCGTATAAACTGTTTAACCGCAAAAGATTGGATTAAAAATCAAGTCGCTGTTTGGGAATTTTATTACGAAAAAAGAGATATAAGAGATAAAGATATTCACCCTGCAGTTTTTCCAATAGCATTACCTAAAAAATGTATTGAACTTTTTACCCATAGAGGAGAATTAGTTTTGGACCCGTTTGTGGGAATAGGAACAACTTTAATAGCGGCAAGAGAACTTGGCAGAAATGCTGTCGGTTTTGATTTAAATAAAAAATACACCGACTTTGCAAAAAAAAGATTGTCTCAACAAGAACTGGAATTTGAAAAAACAAAACAGATAATAATAAACGACGATGCAATAAATATTCCAAAATATATTTCTGAAAATACAGTTGCATTAGTAGTTACCTCACCACCATATGCTAATATGTTAAATCATCAAAGATTGAATAAAAGCATCCGGGCAGATTTGCGAGAAAACAAATATTTCAAAAAAATTCAGCAGTATTCAAACAATCCGAGAGATCTTGGGACTATGAAACCCAAAGAGTATTCAAAAAATCTTGCTGAAATTTATAAAGGAATATTACCACTTTTGAAACCGAAAGCACATTGTATTATAAATATAAACGATTTGTGGGAAAATAATAAACGATACCCAACACATAGTTATGCAATTGAAGAAATGCAAAATGTGGGTTACGAATTGCGAAACATTATCATTTGGGATAAAAGAAATTTAGTCAATAATGTTGGCATATTTGGCTGGCCAAGTAATTATATTACACTCAGCACAACATTTGAATACATACTTGATTTTTGGAAACCTTTATGACTTACAATGAGTTTGCAAAAAAACTAAAAGAAATAAATAAGATGGGATATATTAAAACTCACCGAGCAGGACATATAGGTATTGGGAAAACATTAGAGGATTTATTGGGAATTAAAGAAAATAATGTTCCAACTCCAAATTGTGCACGGTCAGAACTGAAATCTGCCAGAAAAAATGCAAAAAGTATGCTTACCTTATTTACAAAATCGCCATTGCCGGCAAAAGCAAATTCGGTCTTATTAGAAAAATTTGGTTATGAATCAACAAGAAAAAATGGTAGAAACGAACTTCATACAATGGTAAATGCTATTGATTTCAATCAATTAAAAGGAAAACCGGGATTTAAGATAGAAATTAAAAATGAAATGGTAAATCTTGTTTCATTCGGTGATGAAATTTTAGGTTATTGGGACAAGGATACTTTACAAAAATCATTTGAAAGAAAAATACCAAGATTAACATATGTTAAGGCAGATTCAAGAGGAATCGGTTTAGATGAAGAGTTCTGGTATAACGAGGCGTGGCTTCTAAGCGGTTTTGATTTTGATAAATTTGTAAAATTGTTGAAAGAAGGAATAATCAAAGTAGACATAAGAATCGGACAATATCCCGACGGCAAACCACACGACCACGGCACTGGTTTTAGAATTTTTCCAAATGAATTAGATTTGTGTTTTTCAAATAGAAAACGGATTATTTAATTTTCTTAAAAAATGTTTTTCAGAATCAACATAAATACTCACAAGCAGACGGAGTTTGTTGATATAACCGAAATTGTTCGGGAAAAAATTGCTGAAGCGAAAGTTTCAGACGGTGTTTGCGTTGTTTTTGTGCCGCATACTACGGCTGGAATTACAATTAACGAGAACGCAGACCCCGATGTGGTAAAAGATATTCTGATGATGCTTGATAAAAAAATCCCTTTGCGTGATTCTGACTATGAACATTCAGAAGGTAATTCTGCCGCACATATAAAAGCATCACTTATTGGCTCGTCTGTAACAGTGATTATCGCTGATGGCAAACTGCAACTTGGTATCTGGCAGGGAATATATTTCTGCGAATTTGATGGTCCCAGAAGACGAGAAATCTGGATAACAGGGTTTAGGGAATAGGGTTTAGGGAATAGAAATGTTGCAGAGTTACAAAGAATTATATGTCTGGCAGAAAGCATATCAATTAACATTAATTGTGTACAAATTGACAGAAAAGTTTCCTAAAAATGAACAATATGGACTAACTTTGCAAGTAAGAAGATGTGCTGTTTCTATTGTATCAAATATAGCCGAAGGATATCAACGACAACATAATTGGAGAATATATCCAGTTTTTATCTATAGCATTGGGTTCTTGTGCAGAATTGGAAACCCAATTATTGTTAGCAAAAGATTTAAAATATATTTCAGTTGAGGAATCTGAAAAGGCAATAAGTTTAGTTAACGAAGTAAATAAAATGCTCATCGTTTTAACGAAAAAATTAAAATCTAAACCCTGAACCCTATACCCTATACCCTATATCCAGTTAGGAGAATATTTAAAATGAACTGTAAACTATTAGAGCAAAAAATTGTCAATTGGCTGAAGAAAAAAGTCAAAAATACCAAAAAAAACGGGTTTGTTGTCGGGCTTTCAGGCGGGATTGACTCCGCAGTTGTTTCCGTTTTATGTCAGAAAGCGGTTGGTACAAAAAATCTGTTATGCTTGATTTTACCCTGTGAGACATCAAAACAGGATATAGAAACTGCAAAAAGGTTTGCTAAAAAATTTAACCTGATAACAGAAACGGTTGACCTCACAAAAACCTACAAAAACTTTGTAAAAATTTTACCTAACGGTGATAAACTTACAAAAGGAAATCTTAAACCAAGATTGAGAATGCTTACACTTTATTATTTTGCAAATAAATTGAATTATCTCGTTGTAGGCACCGGCAACAAATCAGAACTGTCAATCGGCTATTTTACGAAATACGGCGACGGTGGAGTAGATATTTTGCCAATAGGTAACCTCCATAAATCAGAAGTTAAAAATCTCGCAAAACAGTTAAACATACCTGATGAAATAATTTATAAAACTCCAACAGCTGGACTCTGGACAGGACAAACAGATGAAGGCGAAATAGGAATGACTTATAATGAACTTGAATATCGGCTTAAAAATAAAAAACTGAATAAGAAACTGAAAAAAATGCTCACCTCAGCAAAACATAAATTAGCCCCGCCTGAAATTTTTAAACATAAATGAAAAAAATATTTTTATGTGTTTTATCCGCAATACTGATAATTTTATCGTTCCCCAAAACATCTTTTTGGTTTCTTAGTTGGATTTCGCTTGTCCCACTTTTTTTGGTAATCCAAAATGAAAAACCAAGAAAGGCATTTGTTTATGGAACGCTTACAGGATTTGTTGCCTACTGTGGAATTCTTTACTGGCTTATTCCAACATTTTCAGCCGCCGGCGAACCAAAAATTATTGGTATTATTGTTTTACTTTTACTCGCATTATATCTTGCGAGCTATTATGGTATTTTTTGCTTTCTATATTCTCTATACCCTATACCCTATACCCTATACCCTGCCTTCGTCTGGGTCTCTTTAGAATTTCTCCGCACACATTTATTCACGGGCTTTCCATGGGCGTTGCTCGGATATTCGCAATGGAACTTTTTGCCAATAATACAGATTTCTGAATTTACAGGTATCTATGGTGTATCATTTTTGATTATTTTCGTAAACCTGGCATTTGCAAAAATCCTTATTGAAAAGAAAAAAACTTTATCACTTTATCACTTTATCACTTTATCACTTGTCTTATTCAGTCTGATTTTTGGTCTTTACAAACTCAAGAACATCAGAACATTAGAACATCAGAACATTAGAACTGTCTCTATTCTTCAAGGCAACATTGACCAGTATAAAAAATGGGACGAAAAATACGAACAAGAAATAATAGATACCTATACCCATCTTTCCATTTCTCCATCTCTCCATCTCTCCATCTCTGACCTTATTGTCTGGCCTGAATCGGCAGTTCCCGGCTACTTAAGGAACGACCTAAAAATTTATCCTTGGATTTCACAACTTGCAAAAAAAACAAAAACACAGCATCTTGTTGCTTCAATTGACTTCAAACATAACAAACTTTACAATTCGGCATTTTTGGTATCTGCTGACGGCCAAATCATAGATGAGTATTCAAAAAATCATCTTGTCCCGTTTGGTGAATATATTCCATTAAGAAATTTTTTAGGCAAGTTTATCAAAGTCGTAAATGAAATTGGCGAATTTTCGGCTGATAAAAAATATAATGTAATAAATTCATCCGCTGGGAAACTTGGTGTAAATATCTGTTTTGAAGCGATTTTTGCGAATGAAATAAGAAAATCAGTCAAAAACGGCGCAGAAATTATCGTTAATCTAACAAACGATGGTTGGTATCTAAAAACATCCGCACCATATCAGCATTTTACAATGAATGTTTTTAGAGCAGTAGAAAACAGACGATATGTTGTTCGTGCAGCAAATACAGGTATCTCCTGTTTTATTGAGCCGTCAGGCAGAATAAAGAAAAAAACAGAAATTTTTACAACAACAACGCTTACTGATTCTATCCAGCCTATTAATTATTTAACTTTTTATACCAGCTTCGGCGATATTTTCGCGTATTTCTGTATTATTATTTTAATAATTACTTGTTTTTTTTATTTTTTTGTGTATAATAAAAAGTAATGCTTACAAAAGGGTTTGAAGAACTGTTAAATATAGGGATTGCACTGTCGTCTGAACACAATCTGGATATACTGCTGGATATGATTTTAGCAGAAGCACAAAAATTGACCAATGCCGATAGCGGTTCCATCTATCTCGTTGAAGGCGCTAAACTCATTTTTAAGACCAGCAGGTCAAATACATATTTCAAAAGGTGGGGTGAAAAAAAAACACGCGAAATTTTCAAAAGTTTTGAAATGCCAATTACCAAACAGAGTATCTCCGGCTATGTAGCATTAACCGCCCAACCGCTCAATATTCCTAATGTCCAGAACATTCCTGCCAACTCGGAATATCATTACAATTCAACTCTAGACAAAAAATACGGCTATGAAACGATTTCAATGCTTGTTATCCCTATGCTTAACCGCAACGAACAAATCATAGGTGTTTTGCAACTCATAAATTCAATAGAAGGAGATGTCGTTGTCCCTTTTACTGACGAGCATCAGAAAATAACTACATCTTTTTCTTCACAAGCTGCGGTTGCTATTCAAAATGCAAAACTTACAGAAGAGTTAAAAAGCGCGTATCTGGATACAATTTTCCGGCTTTCAGCTGCTGCAGAATACCGCGATAAAGAAACTGCTAATCATATCAAACGGGTCAGCCATTATTCAAAACTGCTCGCAGAAAAAATCGGGCTTCCAAAAGAAGATACAGAACTGATTTTCTGGGCATCACCGATGCACGATATCGGCAAACTCGGGATACCTGATGCAATACTGCAAAAACCAGGCAAACTTACAGACGACGAACGAAAAATAATGGAACAGCATACTGTAATAGGTGGTATGATATTAAAAGAAGCAACCGCAGAGGTGCTTAAAAAATCAAGAATTATCGCAATAACACATCATGAAAAAGTTGACGGAACCGGCTATCCACAGGGGTTAAAAAGTAATGAGATACCGATAGAAGGTAGAATCGTTGCACTCGCGGATGTCTATGATGCACTCTCATCAAAAAGATGCTATAAAGACCCTTTTCCGGAAGAAAAAGTAATCAGCATTCTGACAGAAAGCAGTGGCGCGCATTTTGATGCTCAACTGGTTGATATCTTTTTATCTAGTATAGATGAAATAACCAAAATCAAAAAACGATACGAAGATACACAAGCCGATCTTGATAAACTTGTAGATCTTAATAGTATAAATATTATGGAGTTGTTGAAATAATTAAAATGTTGGCTGAACTAAAAGACCTAACCGAAAAATTGCTTTCTAAAACTGACGAACTCGGGAGGTATCTTTGATATTGAAAATAAAACAACCGAGATTACCGAGTTAGAAAAAAAAGCCAGCCAGCCAGATTTCTGGAATAATCCCGCCACCGCACAAAAAATAATGCAAACACTGACCAACCTGAAATCGCAACTGGAAAAATTCAAAAAAATTAAACAGGAACTTACTGATACAGACGAACTTATCGCAATCGCAGTTTCAGAAAATGATACAGCGGTAGAAAAAGATATTTCTAAAACATTGAAAAAAATAGAATCTGAAATCGCAGAAATGGATATACAGATAAAACTGTCAGGTGAGTTTGACAGAAATTCTGCGATTGTCTCAATCCATTCCGGTGCAGGTGGAACCGAAGCGTGTGACTGGGCAGAGATGCTTTTGAGAATGTATCTCAGATGGGCTGAGAGCAAAAAATTCAGTTACGAAGTTGTGGACTCGCTTGCTGGCGAAGAAGCGGGAATAAAATCGGTAACCTTTATTGTTAAAGGCGAATATGTATATGGCTACCTGAAATCAGAAATCGGTGTTCACCGACTTGTCAGAATCTCGCCGTTTGATGCTAATAAAAGAAGACATACTTCGTTCGCATCCGTTGATGTGATTCCTGAAATTGAAGACGATATCAAAATAAAAATTGATGAAACAGATTTGCGTATTGATACATATCGGGCAAGTGGCCATGGTGGTCAGTATCTACAAAAAACGGATTCCGCAGTGCGGATTACACATCTGCCAACAGGAATAGTGGTGCAATCACAAAACGAACGCTCTCAATACAAGAACAAAGCAACCGCGATGAAACTGTTAAAAGCGAAACTTTATGAATTAGAACAAGAAAAAAAACGGGCACAGATAGAAAAACATTACGATGAGAAAGGCACAATTGCCTGGGGTAACCAGATAAGAAGTTATGTTTTTATGCCATACCAGTTAGTAAAAGACCATAGAACTGGTTTTGAAACCGGCAATGTCCAAAAAGTTATAGACGGCGATATTGACCTATTTATAGAAGCATATCTATCACAGATTCCTGCGAAACTTTAGTTGTAACAGTTTAGATGCTGTGTCGCAATTAGCAAAAAACAGATATTTTGCTGTATCGGAATTCCAATGTTTACCGCAGAGACCACAAAACACACAGAGTTTTTAATTCCTAATTTGGTTTTTCTCTGTGCTCTTTGTGGTGAAAGGTTTTTACCTTGGATAAAAAAGGTGCTGTATTATTAGTTGCGGTTATTGGTTTAGTAACGCTTAGTGCGTTTGGTATAACGCTTGTATCTATGCTGAGTTACGAAAGTAAAACAGCTGTTGAGGTGTCGCATGCACAAAAAGCGTTTTCATTGGCAGAAGCAGGTATTGAAAAAGGTATATACTATTTAGTTCAGGCATCTACTTACAGAGTAGTAGACAGAACAGAATACCTTAAAGAAGATAGATATATATTCAGTGTAGTTGATGGTTCTGCAACAGGTGTGGTTAATATCACTTCAACTGGTAGAACAACACTTTCTAATAAAACATCATATCTTACTGTTAATGTTTCTACAAGTGAAGCGTTGCATCCTGCATTTTCGTATGCGGTTTTTACAGGTAATGGTAACGCTATGCTGTATAACTCAGCCTGGGTTTCTGGTAATGTATTAGCACGCGGTAATGTATATGTTGCAACTAACGCTAAAATTACTGATGGTACCGCAGCTGCTACAGGTAAAGTCTACGGACCTGGTAAATATACTAAAGGCACATTACCTTCGCCAGTTCCGACGATGCCTACACTGACTACAACTTATTACGATACACTGATATCATCTGCGCAAGGACAGCCACCAGGAAACAAAACCTATAGTTCAACTGTTAATTTAGCCAGTTCAACTATACTGGTTAGAGGTAATGTAACGATAACCGGTTCTGCAAGAATTATCGGTCCGGGCAGGATTGTAGCAACCGGTACAATCACAGTTCAGCAAAATAGCCGTGTAGAAAACAATGTTGAACTGATTGCAAATGGAAGTATTACTATCCGGAATAATGCCCGGATAATAAACGGGAAAACAGTATTCAGCAAATACAGGATATATCTCTATAATAATGCTAATGTTACTGCAAGTATCGTTGCACAAAATAATATCTATTTCCGGAATAGGAGTCTCGTAAACGGTATTGTCTACTCATCGTACTATATTTATACATATAACGCTACAAGCATCAACGGTAGTGTGGTTGTACAGAGCGCATACTTATATAATACTGGCGGGAAAATAACATATAATGTTACATACGCAAGTGATACACCTACAGGGATACAGAAACAAATAATCAGTAATGTTTCACCGATTGCTAATACCTGGTTCGGTGGGTAAACCCCGCCCTTTCTAACGGCATTTAAGAAAGAGCGGGGTAAAACAATTGTAACTATGGAACTACTCGTTGAGCAAGGACAGACAAAACAGCACAGTTACAAAATAACTGAGAAACAAATGACAATTGGTAGAGCAGAAACCAATATGATTGTTCTCAATGATAACAAGGTTTCAAGGTATCATGCTGTAATTACCGAGCAGGATGGCGGTTTTTTTATTAAAGATTTGGGTTCCACAAACGGTACATATGTGAATAATACCAAAATCACAGAACACCAATTACAGCCGGGTGATTCTATAACAATAGGTGATGCTCTATTCCGTGTGAATCAGCGTGCTGATATTCCAAAATCACCATATTGTTATAAAGCCGAACCTGAACAATTACTTTCTCCGAATGTAACGATTATCCGGTTTTCACAGCCAACAAGTCCACTAAAAACACAGGATACAAATACATTACAGAAAACAGTTCAGAACTTACAGACGCTTTACAAGATAAACAATGCAATCAGTTCTATATTTGATATAACCGAACTTTCAAATAAAATAATGGCTGAGATATTTTCTGTAATAAACGCAGACCGCGGATATGTGATACTTATTGATAAAACCACAGGTGAATGGATAGTGCCAGTATATAAAAAACGGATTGCTGATGGTAAACCAGATACACCTACTATCTCTAAAAGTATAGTCAACCGAGTTATAGAAAATGGAGAGTCAATACTTACTTCGGATGCTGCAACTGACGAACGATTTATGTCACAACAATCTATAATCAGTTTCGGTATTTCGTCTGCGATGTGTGTACCTTTAAGATGTCAGGATAGAATTATCGGGGTAATCAATGTAGATACAAAAGGCACGCGTGGTAGTTTCACAGAAGAAGATTTGGAGTTATTATCTGCAATAGGCGGTTCTGTGGGTGTTGCATTAGAAAATGTTCGGCTTTATGGTGAGTTCTTACTGAAACAGAAACTCGAGCAGCAGATGAAATTAGCTGCAAAAATACAGAAGGATTTGTTACCTAAAAAGTTACCAAAAATTGAAGGCTTCCAATTTGCTGCGAAAACAATCCCTGCGATAAATGTTGGTGGCGATTATTACGACATTGTCAAAATAGATGAAGACCATCTGCTTACAGTTATTGCAGATGTATCCGGTAAAGGTATCTCTGCAGCACTTGTTATGGCAGTTTTACGAACTTTAGTAAGAAGCAATTTGAAAAACAGTTCTGATGTATCCGCGACGGTAAGTAGAATAAATGAACTCATTTTACAGGATTTAGACCCGTTTATGTTTATAACATTATTTTATGCTCTCTTAGATACAAAAAATCAGCTACTGAAATATGTTAATGCGGGTCATACACCAGCAATACTTGTAGGACATCAGCAGGATGTATCACTACTAGAAGCAACAGAACCAGCGATTGGTATCCTGCCTCAAATCTACACTGAAAAAGTAATAAAATTAGAACAGAATGATTTACTCTGTCTTTATACGGATGGTGTCAGTGAAATTAATAGAAGCACCGCTGATATAGAACGCTTAAAAACACTACTTGTGAGCAACCAATCATTTGATACACAACAGATTATTGATATAATTATTGCTGATACATTAAAACAGGGACCGCAAAGTGACGATATAACCTTGCTTGTAATGAAATGCCAAAACAAGAATTAACCACAGATGAACACAGATAAAAAAGATGATTAGCACAGATAAGACATCTGTGTTTATCTTGTATTCTTGTATTCTTGCTAATTTAGTATTCTTGCTAATTTAGAGCAAAAATGGTTAAGAAAATAATCTTGTTTTTTTACTGCTGATAAGACGGCTTTTGAAATATGTCAACCAATTTTGATGCAGTTTTAGACTCTATTCAAGTTGATTAAATTAAAAAATTCCTGATTTAGAACGTAAACGTGCAGGGGATTGTGTCTTGACATTTGACATTCTGTGTCATTTTTGTAGAATTTTGTCAAATGTCAAGATTTGACCCCAAATACAAATACCTATGAACAAAAGAACTACTGCAGTGTTCTAAGCCGAAAAAAAAGTTTTTGTGAGAGAAAAATATCGTGAATAAAAAAACTGTAATAATAATTGTTTGGGTTGCTATTAGCTGCGGTATAGGTGGTAAAATAACATTGCTGACGTCTGAAGAAATAAAGGAATACGAATCTTTATACAAAGATACCACAGCACAATTATGCAGTGTAGACATTAGTAAAGATAAAAAAAACCTTATCGGTATTACATGCGATAATTGTAAACTGAAACTATTTTCAATTGAAGAACTTTTAGTGAAACTAGTGAAACAATTTTCAATTGAAGCATTTCGAGAGATAGAAGAAGATTTAGAGTTTTCTGGCTGTTCAATGTCTCCTGACAAAAAATATGTAATATGCTGGATTTTCTTTTATGATGAGCCAAATTTTTATGATATATATTTATACGACTTGCAAAGAAGTTCTCCAGAGTACCTGAGTCGTAGTATTATGTTTGATGGCTATATGTTCGCTTGGTCACCAAATAATAAATATATCGCTGTTAATGCTTGTGTTGAAATTCCTGTTCCTGTTGATGATACTGGTGAGGTAGAATGGCCTGTTCCGGTTTCAATTATTAATGTAGTAAATGTTACTGCTCCTAAAAAATCAGTGATTGTAGCCAACCATTCACCAACTGAGATGAACGCTTATTCACCAGAATGGTCTCCAGATGGGCAAAAACTTTATTACAAAATACGCCAACTAGGTGTGCGCAAAAAAGAAGAAAGTTCATCGGTTGAGATGAAAAAATTTCTTGAACAATTAGGAGAACCAAGAAAGGTAGAAGAAATATATCCTGGAAAGAGCCCCAGAGAAATTTTTAAACAGTTGAAAATAGAATATATTAAAAAGTGGAATATCTTTCAAGAAAAATTCTTAACATTGTTAGAATTATATGGTCAAGGGAGAATAGGATGGGACGAACTACACGTTGATTTTAGTATAGAACATGATCCACACGATATGAAAAAAATGACCATAGAATTAGAAGAGATTAAAGAGCAGATTAGAAGTTTGGATATACCAGAATCAAAAATAGAGACATTTTTAGAAAATCCTGACATTGTTGGAAAGAAAAAGTTTGATAAAAAAAGAGAGGAGCTTGAAAAAAAGTATCCTAAGGTGCGAGAATTTTTTGATATGGCGGGTGAATGAGATGATATTAATGAACTTGGTTAAGAAATTCTTAGTTTGGTTAGGATTTTTTGTATTGATTGCTTCTTCGTGTAGTAAGAAACAAATAGTAATAAAAGAACAAGAAATGAAACAAAAATTAAGAATCGCTGTGTTACTTTTCTCTGATGCGGATATAAAAAGTTATAGAGAGAAAAATATTGGCAAAGTTGTATCAAATATTTTGATTAGAAAACTGGTCAATACAAAGAAGTTTAAAGTAATAGAACGTGAGCAGTTAGATAAGATTCTTCAGGAACATAAACTAAAACTTAGTGGTGTAATTGATCAAGAAAGCAGATTAGAATTAGGAAAGATTTTAGATGTTGAATTATTACTGATAGGAAAAGTCATTGAGTTTGAGGTTGGATATAAAGAAACAGGTTTTGTTATGGAGATGCAGGAAAGAATTGGTAAGGTAAGGTTGGAAGGACGACTTGTTGATGTGAATACAGGTGAGATTGTCTGTGCAGGTGAAGGCTACGGAGAAAACACATCTAGCAGTTTGGAGATTTTAGACATCACCATAATAAGTGAAGAAAACTTCGGTGAAACTCTTTTAGGTGAAGCAACTGAAAAGGCTTGTGACGAACTTGTTAATAATATTTTATCGAGTTTGTCCTCAGGAAAGCGATGAAAAAAATAATTGTAATAATAATTGTTTCAGTTAGTGTTGGATGTGTTGGCTTGTGGAGCAAAGGAGAAGGGTCATCTACTATTTCTAAGTTAAGTTCTACCGCTGTGTTTTCAGAAAATTTTGATGATGGTGATATTTCACAAAATCCTTCCTGGACTGTATTTAATGATGACGATGACTATCCTTATCCAGGGACAATTACTATTCTACAAGGCAAATTAAAAATCTCTCGCTACGGTGCCGGCGGAAATGGAGGCGCGGTTGGGTGTCGTATAAATGTAGATATACCAGTTACCAACCGAACAAAAGTTCAATTTGATGTAAAAGCAGTTTATTCAAATGTGGCAGGCGGTGCAGGATATACTTTTGGTGAGTATCCTGCAAATGTCTGTGTGGTTTTAAATGTCGGCAAGAGCACACCCAAATACCTTAATTTTGCCTATAATTACAGAGGTGGTAGAAGTGATAGTAAAGAGATCCGCATATTTCAGAATGTTCCACAGAATGTCTGGCAGTTAAACGAGTCATTTAGAATTAGAGAGTATGTTCCAGATGCTCAAAAAATAATACAGATTGCAATTTTTGGTTCTGGATGGGATTATGAATCTTATTTTGATAATTTATTTATTACAGATGAAATAAGACCAGTAACGACTGAACAGCCAGTAGTAAAAGAAAGTAAAGATAAAAAAGATACAATCGCTACTACATATGATAAATCGCAGAAAGCAGTATGGACACCGCTACAGATTTCTTTAATTCCTACAGTTAGCTTGTTTAAGAACCCGAATGTGGTCGGACTGGATATAGGGCTGATTGGAACGAAGTCCAACAGAACTTATGGGATTCAATGCTCTCCAATGTTTAACATTGTTGAAGAGTATTTATATGGTGCACAAATCAGTATTTTAGGAAATAAAGCAGGAGATATTTATGGAATAGAGTGCGGGTTATCAAACGAAACAAAGAATTTCTACGGTCTGCAAAGTGGTTTAATCAATAAAGTAAAAGATTTTGTAGGGATACAATTCGTTGGTTGGAATACCTGCGAAAGTTTCAGTGGTATACAGGTTGGGGGCTGGAATACTACGAAAAATTTTCTCGGACTTCAGGGAATTGGTTTAATGAACAAAACTGGAAATTTCAAAGGCATACAATTGGGTAGCTGGAATGTTGCAGATAAATTCCTTGGTATTCAGTTAGCTGGTATATGCAACAAAACACAAAATTTTGATGGGCTGCAAGTAAGTGGATTATGGAACAAAGCAGCGAGATTTCGCTATCTTCAAGTAAGTGGATTAGTAAATAAAGCAGGTGATTTTGACGGTATTCAATTTGGTACTTTGTGGAATAGAACTTCAAAATTTTGTGGTTTCCAAATTGGCTCCATAAATATAACAGATGAATTTTATGGAGTAAGAGTTGGTGTTTTTAATGGAAGTCATAAATTTTGTGGTGCTCAACTTGGTGGCTTATTAAATATAACGTTAGATATAACGGAATATAGTGCTACTCGAGGTATACAAATTGGTGGAATAAATGTTACAAGTAGTTTTTCTGGTGTACAAATTGGAAGTATATTGAATTGGAACCATTATTTTCGTGGTATTCAAATCGGTGGATTAGTCAATACAGTAGATGATTTTTCCGGTATACAGATTGCTGGTTTGTTTAACAAAGCAACAGATTTAAAAGGTCTGCAGATTGCTGGCTTATTGAATAAAGCAAAAGATTTAAAAGGTATGCAGGTTGGGTTTATAAATTCTTGCTGGACATTAAAAGGTGTTCAAATTGGTGCGGTAAATATCGTTTCAGAAAACCCACAGTTATTACGCTATATGGCTATTCTAAATTTCGGCTGGTAAGTAAACCCCGCACCCCCTACTAAAGAGGTTGTATCGTAATGTCATTCTGAGGAGCAAACCGACGAAGAATCTGAAACAAAAGCCAGAAAAAACGAAATTCTTCACTGCGTTCAGAATAACCTTACTATAAAATAGTGGGTAGCCAAAAGGTGTTAGTACTTTGTTAAATTTTGTTAAGCAGTTCGAGGGAGCGTATTATTTGTTCCGAGATAAGTTTGGTTGTAAAGTTTGTAATTTTGCATAATCCAGTGTGTTGCAGTTAAGGAATTGAGTTTACGGAACATTTCAAGTTGTTTGCCGACTGTTTCAGGTTTCTGACCTGCCTTGCCGTCAGGCAGACGAAAGATCTTTGAAAAAGTGCCATTGAGTTTAGAGACCAAAAGAAAGGTGTAAGCCAGAGATGCTAGATGCCAGTGTCTTGTAATTGCTTTAATTGACCTTACTTGATAATGGTCAAATGCAACATTTTCTTTGAGGTCTCTGAATATGCATTCAATATCCCATCGGAGAGCATATTTTTTCAGGACATCTTCAGCGGAATAGGAGAGATGATTTGTGATATAGATATGGACATTTTTTGGATCATCTTTATCCCATTCACCGATGGCAAGTATGACAAGAAATTTTCCTTTAAGCCCATTTAGTTTTGATTTAAAGGAATAGGTGTAGAAACCATTCTTTTTACCGTGTGGGGTGGATACCGTTACCCAGTGAAGTTTATCGCTGGGGATGAGTTTAACTAGCTCACCTGCGTGTATCCATTTTCCACGGTAAGAGATGAGTCTGTTTACATCTGCTTCAGAGATAAAAGTTCAACCTTTCTGTTGAATAAATTCAACAAAGTCATTTGAGAAATACCAGGCATCAACAATTACATCAGAGAAGTTAAGTTCTTTCTCAATAGCATCTTCAACAAGTTCCTCAGCGAGTTCGTGTTTTGATTTAAAATCCTGGAAATTTCTTTCAAAGAAAGAATCATTTTCTGGGATGTATGGCTTGAGGTTTATGGGGAAACACTTTTTATTGTCACAGTATGCTGAGGCGACAACGATATTACAATTTGTGGTAATATCTTCTGTGCCGTAGTGCTGAACTTGCGCGCCTTCTGTTTTGAAGCCCCATTTTTTGCAGCCAGTGTCGTCAATAATAACTACACCTTTCTTACATGTTTTAGTGGTGCGGTTGGATTCAAGAATTTTGACACGGCGGGTATTAAATTTTTCTTCATCCCATTTTGCTTCAGAGATGAAGTACTGTAAGCTCTCATATTCTGATGCGACTGTTCGTTTAGCAATAGTTTGGATATTTGTTCTTTTGAGTTCTAAAAACAGACCAGATACATAGATGGAAAAACTTAGAAAAGTGGGTTTAGAAAAAAGTGGTTGAAACTTGTTGAGGAAGTTTGTTAAAATTTTTGGTGGAGTTGAAACGAAATTTACCATGGTTTTACCTCCTGGAAAAGATTGTGTGGTCGTAAGACCATTGTGTGGTCGTAAGACCATGGTAAATTGTACAAAATTTTACATAAAAAATCTAGATTTTTTTTGAGTATGCTTTTTTGAGACGGTAAAGTACCTCAAAAAAGCCTAAAAATTAACAAAGCACTGATAATCTGTGAAATCTTGTGGTTACGAAGTTTTCTTGTAATGAAATGCCAAAACAAGAACTAATACTCGGATTTGAGTTAGGAACCAATTCAGTCAAGCTGGTTTTGATAGACACTACAAAACCTGCATTGGTTGCCGGTGGTATTGAACAACTTTCTACCGCTCAGTTATCGGATACAATATATGTTGATGCAATCAAGAAGTTACTGGCAGACCATATTGTTACTACAAAAAAAGTGGTCTCTGTTATTTCAAGTTCAAATGAAAAGGCTGGTGTTTACCTGATGAAACTACCAGTTATGTCACATAAAGAACTCCTAAAAACTATCCGCTGGGAGTTGAGTTCCAAAGTTAATTTTGATATCTCAGAACCAAGCGGTTGCGCTATTGATTATCTATCTTTTGGTGAAATTATAGATGACGGAATAAAAAAAGTTGAACTTGCAGTTTATATTTTAGATAAAACAGTTATAGAAAAACAACTTGCTATATTTAACCAATCGGGGCTATCAGTAACAAAAATTGTTCCGGAAGTAATTTGCTTGCTGAATCTTCTACCTGCTGATAAAATTGCTGCTTTAGTTAATATCAACCGCAAAACAACTGATATACTTATCTGTGAAAATAGAGTCCTTAAATTAGTAAGAAGTATACTTATCGGTGGTAACAACTTCACAGAAGCACTCAGTCAATCTACAGCGGTTAGTTACCAGGATGCAGAAACTAAAAAGATAACTGATGGTATTGATTTTGAAATACCGTTTGTGAAACCACTAATACGCAGGTTCATAAGCGAAATAAAAAGATCGTTTGATTATTACCACAAATTATTCCCGAATAAAATAATATCTACTGTGATACTAACGGGCGGTGCGTCTAAACTTAAGCAACTGGATTCTTATCTTGCAGATAATCTTGCTGTAGAAGTGAAGTATCCCGATTTTAGCTCAATACTACAATTTACTCAACCGCAACAGTCTACCCAGCCGCTGATGTTAAGCGGGCTTTTAGGTTTGTCAAAAGAAATTGATATAAACCTTTTACCTGAAAAATTAAAACCTAAAAAAATAGTAATCAACCAAAATTTTGTTTATGCTGCAAGTAGTGCGATTTTGCTAATTATTGCATTCATTATCTATCTCCTGCCATACATAATAATAAAAAAATACAAAACAAAAATAGCCGCAACCCAGATACTCATCAAGCAAAAAGAACAAACAGTAGCAGATTTGAAAGCTGAAATTCAAACTGCAAAACAGCAACAACAACAATTAGAACTGGCTGAAAAACTAATAAATACTAACCCTGTATTTTATCCGGTAATCTATGAACTGATACAGAAAACAGCGCAAGGAATAATACTTGAAAAATTAACACTATCTAACGAAAAAATCAATCTTTGTGGTAGCAGTTCAAGTAACGAGTTAATTATAACTTATATCTCAAAATTGGAACGTTCACAGGTATTAAAATCGGTTGAATTAAAACACATACAAAAAAAAGATACCGGGTTTGATTTTGAAATAGGTTGTAATCTACATAAATAATATGGATATTAAAAACTTAACCAAACGACAGTTAATCCAAATAATAGTTGGATTTACAGTATTAGTTTTAGTGTTGATAAAATATGTTTATTTAACTGTGTATAATAAGAAAACAAAAATTATTGAGCAATACAAAAAAATTGAATTAAACCTGAACTCGTATACAACCGAAATTTTAGAACTACAAAAACAACAGCAGGAAATAAAACCTGAACCAAAACATATTACTAAACAAATCCCACAGTATCTTGATGCATCCAGGTTTCTTGATACACTTGATTTGTTCGCAAAAAAATGTAAAATAGAAATAGAAGCAATCAAACCAGCAGAGTTAAAAAAACAAGTTAACTATGTTGAATCTTCTTATCAGATAACCGCTTCCGGTGAGTTAAGTTCAATCACGCGGTTATTAAAAGAACTGGAGAATACAGACCGTATTATAACACTGGCTAAAATTGAGCTAAAACAGTCAGAAACAAAAGCAGCTGCTGTGCAGAGTGGGTATACTGTTGATTTTACTGCTACTATTTATGGAATAAATGATGGGATTTCAGCAGTTAAAGAACCAAAAACAATACCTGAACAAATATCAACAGAAACTGAAGATACAGTCGGACTTAATCTTACAGGCATCATCTGGAATAAAAATAAACCAGTTGCTATTATTAACGGTATCAGTATAAGTTGTGGCGAAAAATTGTTTGATAATTACCATGTAAAAAAGATAACTAAAACTAATGTTGTGCTTGATAAAGATGGCAAAGTTTTAGTTCTAACATTGAAATAGAAATGAAAAAAATTGGTTGTTGCGTACCGCTTGTTACTTATCTGTTGTTACCAGTCATCGTCAGTTTCTGCTTTGCTGAAAAACTGCCTGTTCAGGTGGACGATGTCAGTATAGAACATACCGCTATGACTACACAGGTAATACTTAAAGTCAGCCATGAGTTTAATTACAACGCAGAAGATTTTGCTGCTCAGAATAAGTATGTTATCGCTGTAAATATCCAGGATGCGATACATTACAAGCCCTACCGAACTATCACAGTAAATAGAGGTATCGTAGAAAGTGTATGGGCTGGTCAGTATAAGACAGACCCGCAGATTGCAAGAGTAGTTGTGTATCTAACTGAAAAACCGAATTACAAAATAGTACAAGAAAATAAAAAATTAAAAATCAGTATTGATAATAATTACTCAACTAAAGCGCCAGCCAAACCTGTGCACCCAAAACCAATAAAGAACTGGCAGGAAAGAATCGTTTCGCTAAATTTTAAAGATATAGAATTAGTAGATATTTTGAAATTGATTGCAAAACAGAATAATCTCAATTTTGTTATCGGTGATGAAGTTAAAGGACTGGTCACAATCTCGCTTGATAATGTCAAACTTAAAACCGCATTAGATACAATTCTTGCGATTCACGAGTTTGCGTATATTGAAACGGATAACATTATCCGGATAGTACCTAAAGCAGAAAAAAAACCGGAAACACAAATTTTTCAACTCAAATATGTCCAGGCAAAAGATATTATGTCAAAAATTCAGCCTAACCTCTCTTCAACTGCAAAACTCCAAACAGATGATAGAACTAATACGATGATTCTATCTACAACCGAATTTGAAGATTTCTGTATCTGCGAAAAACTTATTCAACAACTGGATAAACAAATACCACAGGTGCTAATCAAAGCAAAAATTGTTGAAGTAACTTTAGATGAATCAGATAATCTCGGTATACAATGGGATGTAACTGTAAAAACAAGTATCAAGAATGTTTCATCAGGTAAAGCCACCGTCGGTGTTGATGTTGGTAACCTCAATATATCAACACTTGATGAAACACAATTCTCAGCAGTTCTGTCATTACTATCTACAAAAATAAAAGGTAACCTTTTATCTTCACCTGAAATTGTTACACTTGATAATCAATCTGCAACAATAAATGTAGGTAGAAAAATCGCATATCGTGAAATCACACAAACATCCGCAGGGACTGTATATGAAACAAAATTTATTGATGTTGGCACAATGCTAAATGTAACACCACATATCCACGGTACAGATATGCTCTCACTTGAATTGCATCCAGAAGTAAGCGATTTAACCGGTTACACACCGGATAATCAGCCATTAATCGGCACAAAAGAAGCAACCACAAAAGTAACAGTAAAAGAAGGTCAGACAATTGTTATCGGTGGGCTAATCACAGAACAATTCCTTAAAACAATCGCTGGGGTGCCTCTATTAAAAGATATACCTGTATTAAAGTATCTATTCTCAAAGCAAGTAGACCAGAAAGTAAAAACCAACTTGCTTATTTTTGTTACACCGTATATCCTTGATGTTGAAAAAATAGAAAAATACTATAAAGATAAAACTGATACTATACACAAATGAAACAAATTGAATTCACAGTATTGAGTCAGCCAAAAGAACTTTATACAGTATTTGAGTATCTTACACAATTTGGTAAGGAAATAAACTGTCCTGTAGAAACTATGTTAGATATTAAACTCTGTATTGATGAAGCATTCGCGAACATAATAAAACATGCATATCAAGACAAGCAGGATGGCAAAATCTATTTTTTAATCACAGTGCCCGACGATAGAATAGAAATTATAATCCGTGATTTTGGCAAGAAGATTGACCCGGAGACTATTAAACCACGTGACCTTGATGACTTAAAGCCACACGGGTTAGGTGTCTTACTGATTCATCGGTTGATGGATAAAGTGGAATACAATTTCGCTAATCCCGATTTTAACGAATTGAAATTAGTAAAATACACAATAAAAAAATGAATAATTATATAAAAACAAAAGGCTGGTTACAGGAAGCATTATGGGAGATAGACGGTTTTATTAATGCAAGAGATAACAACGATTGGGCTCATGCGGTTTACTATTTACAACAGAGTGTAGAAAAAAGTTGTAAAGCAATTATTTCATTTCTTGGTATTGAAGTAAAACACACACATTTCCCAGCAGAAGAAATAATTGAACAAGGTATCATTGAGAATAGTGATGAAATAAAAAGATTAAACCTGAAAGAAAATGATTTGTCGTTATTACGAGAAATTGTAAATTATGCGAAATCGTTTGAAACCGAGAAAACAAAACCTCGTTACGGTAAGGAGCTTAAAAATAGAATTGTGCTACCTACAGAAATTTATACAGCAGAAAAATCAGCAAGGCTTTTTGAATATGGGTTTAAGTTCTGGAATATAATCTTAGAATTCTTCAAAAAATTTAATATCAAAGAATTAAAAAAGGTATTAGCGGATATAGATGCTAAAATTAAAAAATCTAAATAAGATTGCACAACCTTATAGAGATAGAGTCAAAGAATACACTGAAACTTTGTATAATTATTTTGGAGATGATTTTATTGGTTTAATTGTGTATGGTAGTGTAGCACGAGCTGAGCAAAAAATTACAGAAAAATACGAAAGTGATGTTGATGTATTAGCAGTGATTGAAAATCTGCCAAAAAGATTCTCGCTTAAAAGGATGAATACAGAATTAAAAGTTAAAAGCGTATATAGTGTAACTTCAGAATGGGTAACAAAATGGGAATTGGACCAATATTTCGGAGCAAAAACCGGATTTGTTTTAGATGCATTTGATGAAGGAATTTTTGTATATGACCCAAAGAATTATTTAGCAAAAAAAAGAGATGAACTTTTTAGAGAATTGATGCAAAAAAATGTAATAAAAAATCCAAAATTAGGCTGGGTTTTTCCAGTAAAAATAGGTGAAAAAATAGAATACTGAAATATGGAAATAGGAAACCAAATTAAAGATGGTATTATGATACTGGCTGTAAAAGGCGATATTGAACTCAATACCGCACCGCAACTACAGGAAGAGTTCCAATCACTCAAAGATAATAATATAACAAAAGTCGTTGTTAATCTCTCACAGGTTAATTATATTGATTCATCAGGGCTTGGTACATTTATCGGTGCTTTGAAAATGTTCAATGCTGTAAATGGGAAAATAGTACTCGCAGGATTAAGTTCTAACTTAAAAAAAATATTTGAAATTACCAGAATGAGTAATTTCTTCAGTATCTATGAAACTGATACACAAGCATTAGAAAAATTGAAATAACGAGGTAAAATTTTTTTGATATGCAAACAGAACATAAAAAAATTGGTGACCTTCTATTAGAAAAAGGGCTTATATCACAAGATGAATTAACCGAAGCATTAACTTATCAGAAAAAAACAGGAAAGCAGTTCGGTGAAACTTTGTTACAGCTCGGCTATATTAAAGAAGATGACCTGTTAAAGGCATTAAGTGAGCAGATGAATGTACCATATGCTCAACTTGATAGTTACTTGATAGACCCGCATGTTGTTACTGAACTACCTGAAAAATTAGCACGAGAATTAAAAGCATTACCTATTTTCAAAATAGAAAACCGGCTTACAGTTGCTATGGTTGACCCGTTAGATATCGCTGTAATTGATAAACTACAAAAAGATACTGGCTGTGAGATAGAACCGATTGTATGTTTAGAAGACGGGCTGCTCAAAATGATAGATAAATACTACAGCGGTGTTCCCAGTGAGATGAAACAATTAAGCGAAAAAATTGTCACAGAAGATTTAAAAATTGTAGAAACCCAAACAGAAGAAAAAGATGAATCCATAAAAATGGCTGAAGAAGCACCTATTGTGAAATTAGTGAATATGATTATTTTACAGGCAATCAAAGAACGCGCAACTGATATCCATATAGAACCTGAGAAGGGTTATATGCGTGTTCGTTACCGTGTTGATGGTGAGATGTACGAGGTTATGACAACACCTGCGAAACTGCAACCTGCGGTTGTCTCCCGAATAAAAATTATGTCAAATTTAGATATCGCAGAACGGCGTGTACCACAGGATGGTAGGTTCACAATTGAATTAGAAAGCAAACAGGTTGATTTCCGTGTTTCTATTCTGCCGCTTATTTCAGGTGAAAAAGTTGTTATGCGGCTTTTAGATAAATCAACTGCGCTTTTCCGACTTGACCAGCTCGGCTTCTCAAAAGAAAACAAAGCTAATATGGAAGAACTGATTCAAAGACCACACGGTATCATTCTTGTCACAGGTCCTACAGGCAGTGGAAAAACAACAACGCTCTATTCTGCACTCAATATCATAAATACTTTAGATAAAAATATAATGACTGTTGAAGACCCTGTAGAATACGAGTTTGAAATTATAAACCAGGTACAGGTAAATCCTAAAACTGGAATGACATTCGCACGTGCATTAAGAGCGTTTTTAAGACAGGATCCAGATGTGATACTCGTCGGTGAAATCAGGGATTTAGAAACTGCAGAGATTGCTATTCAAGCTGCACTCACAGGTCATCTCGTGTTTTCTACATTACATACAAACAGTGCACCGGAATCAATCATCCGATTGGTTGATATGGGTGTTGAGCCGTTTCTAATTTCGTCTGCGGTGATTGGTATACTAGCACAGCGGCTCGTCAGAAGAATCTGCCCTTCCTGTAAACAGCCATATACACCATCTGAAGGATTATTAAAACAACTAAGTTGTGAACTCAACGATGTACCAAACCAGTTTTTTATCGGTAACGGCTGCAGGAATTGTAATAATCGCGGCTACAAAGGCAGAAGCGGTATTCACGAACTTTTAATACCAAATGATGAAATCAAAGATATGGTGATGAAACGAGCAAGCGGATTTGAACTACAAAAAAAAGCACAACAAGCCGGTATGAAAACACTCTATCAGGATGGGTTAGAAAAAGTATCTAATGGTATAACCACTATAGATGAAGTACTGGCAGTCACCCGAGAAGTATAATGAAAAAGATATTGATTGCTGAAGATGATGAGAACCTGTTAGGCTCACTGAGCGTAATCTTTGCAGAAAATGGATATACTGTAATAACCGCATCAGATGGTGAGGAAGCAATAGAAAAATTCAAACAGGAACAGCCTGATATCGTTTTAACTGATATCTCAATGCCAAAAGTAGATGGTTTTGGTGTCTGTAAAACAATACGCGAACTAAAAGGACTAACTAAATATGTGCCGATTATTATGATGTCCGGTACTTATGATAAACTTGAGTTCAGGTTTGATGTAAAAAAAACAGGTGCAGATGATTTCATTATTAAACCATTCAAGCCAGAAGAGATGGTAAAGTATTGCGATAAATTATTGAAAGATATAAAAACAAAACAAGTACCTACAAAAACTAAATTACAGATACTGTCAATAAAACCATCTGTTGAAAAAAAAGTTGTTGTCTACTATCCTGATGGTAGTATTATTAAAGGCACAACTTCAGCATTGCATCCTGGCGAAACCGGTTTTAATATGACTGTTTGGGGTGAAGATAAACGTATCTTTGTTAACTACAACATTGTAACTAAAGTTGAAGTTGTAGATGAATTTTAATATGCCTGACTATCTCTATAAAGCACGCGATAAATACGGTAAAACAGTCTCCGGTGTAATGGCTGCTGAAAACCCTGCTGCATTATCTTTACAACTTAAAGAGATGGGTTATTATGTTGGCGAGATTAGAGAACAAACAGAAAAAAAGAAAGCAGGTTTCCCTACGATACCATCCCTTAGTAAAAAAGTCAATAAAACTGATATAATGTTTTTTGCACAGCAACTTGCAACAATGATAAACGCAGGACTGCCAATGTTGCGGTCTTTTAATATCCTTGTTAAAGAAACAAGAAAACAAGCGTTTAAGAAAGTAATCGCTGATATCCAGAAAAATATAGAAAGCGGTATCTCACTCTCTGATTGCTTGAAGAAACATTCTGCAGTTTTCCCGGCTTTTTTTGTAAGTTTGGTTCGTGCAGGTGAAGCCTCCGGTGCGCTTGATGAAACATTAAGAAGATTGGTAGAATATATGGAATACGAGCAAGAGATAAAAAGTAAATTAAGGTCTGCATTGATATACCCTGTTATACTTGTAGTTGTAGCGATATCAGTTGTAATATTTCTGCTAACATTTATTATTCCTAAATTTGTGGATACATTCTTAGGACTCGGGATAGAACTACCACTACCTACAAAGATTACACTCGGCTTGAGTAGTTTCATGAAAGCCAATTCCCTGTATTTAGCTGTTGGTATTGTGTTCCTTGCTGTAGTTTTTTTTATTTATACAAGAACAAAAACAGGTAGATACTTATACGATAAATTCAAATTGAACATACCTGTGATTGGTATTTTAGTCCGAAAAATTATACTATCACGATTCAGTCAGACACTATCACTTCTTTTAAGGAGTGGGTTACCAATCCTGCAGTCGTTAGAAATTGTTAAAACGAGTATCGCTAATAAAGTACTCGCAGGTGTAATCTCTAATGTCTATACCAATGTAAGAGATGGCGGTACGATTGCAGCACCACTTGAAGCAAGTAACGAGTTCACACCGCTAGTTATCAATATGATTTCGTTAGGTGAAGAAACAGGAACGGTTGACCAGATGCTAAGCAAGGTAGCGGTTTATTATCAGCAGCAGGTGGATATCGCAATAAAAGACCTGATATCTATGGTGGAACCTGTAATACTTGTTGGGATTGGATTGATAGTCGGCTTCATTGCATTATCTTTGTTTATGCCTTTGTTCCAGATGTCAGGCAAAATCGGTTAGTAAAGTCGGCTCGCCTTTCTCGGCAACCATATTCCCTCAGGCTAGGCATTGAATTCATCATACAAGATTAGATAGTAAACCAGAACTTTGTTAAATTCCAAAAATGGCAGAGTTTATCCCGATGAATATCGGGAACGAGGCCAAAATTTGGTTCCTACGATAAAATGCTTCGTAGGGGCGACTTTAGTCGCCCGAAGCGGCTGTCTGACAATTGCAATTGCTCCGACAAGTCGGAGTTACTGGAGTTCCGAACTTGGTCGGGCTATCTGTGGTCATCTGCGTTTACATCTGCGGTAATCTGCGATACAAAAAAAAGTACTTGACAGAATGCCAGTCTTTTGTTATAATACTTGTAGTTGTAAACTTGTAGCCGTGAATTTTCAATGCACGACTAAAAGCTCTAACTTTTAAGGAGAACATATACTAATGCTCCAACCTGAACTCTCTCTCTCTCTCTCTCTCTCTCTCAAAAACTCTGCCTTAATAAACCAGTATTAAGAAATAAGAAATCAGGTGTCATTGCGAACCCTGATGGCAATCAGGGTGCAGCAATCTCAACCAATAAAAATAAAAAATTTTTTGTAGTAGCACGCTCTTGGCGTGCTTTTTCATTTGAAAATTCCAATTAGTCCAATTGGACTAATTGAAAAATTGCTCGTCGGTAAATTTTGGTTTTTCAATTAGTACAAATGTACTAAACCTGTCCTGAAAAGTTTTAATTCAGGATCGTTTTTTACTTAATCTCTTAATTCTCAATTCTTAATTCTCAATTCTCTGTCTTAAGGGAGGTGACAAGAAAACTGCGTAACCACGAATTAACACGAATAAACACTAATTTAAATTTTTTGTTAAAAACTTTTCGTGTAAATTCGTGTCTATTCGTGGTTAATTTTATACTTTCCTAAGCGTTAAAATATGGCATTAACAGAAACAACGAAGCGTGAGTTTGCAAAACGGACACTTGATATCCTGAACTCGTATTCTGATGTGCTTAAGAAGACGGAACTGGATATCAAACCCAAATCAGATGAACTGAAGAAACTGGTTGATGAAGCATTCTCGGCTGAAGAGAAACAACTGAAAGCACAGACGGAAGCAAAGAAGGCGACATCAGCCTCGCAGAAGGCAACCACCTCCTGCTATAAGAAAGCATCTGATGTAATTGAGTTAATTGTTGGTGCATTAGGTAAAGAGGATGCGTTATCTAAGCGGCTTAAAAACCTGCGGGATGAAATATCAAAAGAAGCGCTGAGAGGCAAAACCAGTTCACAGTAATAATATTCCTTGTAGAATAATAGTAAAACAATGCTTTCTACGCCATTTCAGTGGCGGTTCTGACCGAAACTTCCGCTAAAGCGGATTTCCGCCAGAGGCGGACCTGTTCGCCACGGCTCCGCCACGGCGGATGCCTCCATGCCCGGGGGGCAGGTCGCCTATGGCGACAGGCATGACCTCAGGCATGGCGCCTGTAGTGTCCGTTGAAATTTTTCGTCAACGCTATGTAGCCAACCCTTCAAGTAGCCGATGCTGAAGTCTCCTTGTAGCCGACACTTCAGCCCGAGTTTATCTCGGGCTTCAGTGTCGGCGGAGACTGAAGCATCGGCTACTACATAACCGAAGGTTCGGCTATCCATCCCGTTAGAAGCGACAACCCTGAATTTAATTCAGGGCTGCTTCTAATGTGGTAAATATCGTCGGTAAATGAAATTTAACGGACACTAAGGGTTTCCCTGCCTAATAGCGAGGAAACCTCGCTACTACAGGTAGTGCGGTTTTATGAGTTTCTGTGAAATTCAGTGGCAAAAAATACTGGAGGTTCGGGAGCAAAAGATACTGACTATTAGGAACCGTCCCTAAAAATAATAGCGACCTTAAACCTGACCTCTGCAAAATCAGTGGAAGGTCGCACTTACAGGAGGTTTTTTATGCGTAACTTTTTATCTGTGTTCATCTGTGTTTTTCATCTGTGTAATCTGTGTTTCGCCGAAATACCGAAAGTGCTGAACTATCAAGGCCGACTGACAGATACGCAGGGTAATCCATTAAGCGGTAGTTACACTATCCAGTTCACAATTTATGACACTCCCACTGCTGGTAACACAATCTGGGGTCCTGAAACGCATACTTCGGTTTCAGTTGCGAATGGCTTGTTTGATGTTACAATCGGCAGTTTTTCAGCGCTGAATATACCATTTGATAAAAGTTACTGGCTTGGTGTGAAGGTAGGCAGTGATGCGGAAATGACGCCCCGTCAGCGACTCGCGGCTTCCGGCTATGCAATAAATGCGGATATGTTGGACGGCAAACACTCGTCAGATTTGGTTACGAAAATTATTGCAGGAACAAATGTAAGTATTGACCCAACTTCCGGAGTCGGTGATGTTACAATAAATGCTACAGGTGGCTCAAGCCAATGGACAACTTCAGGAAGTAACATCTACTATAACACTGGCAATGTCGGCATCGGGACGACGAGTCCAACGAGCAAATTACATCTATACAATTCTGGCACAAATCATACAGACATTACTCTTGAAAATGGCAATAGTAATAAGGCTTGGGGTATTAGAACGGCTTATGACGATGGGAGTTTTCAAATGACATACTCCCCGCAGCAAGCTGCGGGGTATCTTAAAAGTCAAGTTTTAACTGGCGTCTGTCTTCTTCTGCTCTTTGATATTGGATGTATTTCTGTATAGTTTGTGCAGTTACTTTGTCGCC
>JBFLWK010000021.1 GCA_040757695.1 Elusimicrobiota bacterium | reverse complement strand
TGGGGGAGGGATTGAATTTGAGAAAGAATTCAAAAATTTAACAATTGGAAAATCTGAGGTAATTATCGACGGTAATGATATTTTTATACTTGCGGTAGGGAATATGGTTGAACCTGCTATTTCAGTTGCAAAAAAAATTTCTAATACTAATTTTTCTTGTGGTGTTGTAAATGTTCGTTTTGTAAAACCGCTTGATGTTGAACTTATAAAACAAATCGCTAAAAAAGTAAAAGGAATTATCACAATTGAAGAAAATATAATCTCGGGCGGGTTCGGGAGTGCAGTTTGCGAGTTGTTAGAAACTGAGGATGTAAAAATTCATAGAATCGGTCTACCTGATAAGTTTGTTGAACACGGGAAACAGACCGAAATCAGAGAAAGATACGGTCTTACTACCGACGGTATTTTTAATAACATTAAAGAATGGTTAAAAAAACTCGCATAGATATTTTGCTCTTTCAAAGAGGGCTTGTAGCATCACGCAACAAAGCAACCGCACTTGTAATAGCAGGCAAGGTTGTTGTGAATGGTAAAATTATTACCAAGCCGGGTTTTGCAGTTTCTGACTCGGCTGATATTTTCATAAAAGAACCGGCTGAATTTGTATCCCGTGGTGGACTAAAACTAAAGAATGCGATTCAGGAATTCAAAATAAATGTAAAAAATAAAATCTGTCTTGATGTTGGCGCTTCAACCGGCGGATTTACCGATTGCCTGTTAAAAAATGGCGCCCAGATGGTCTATTGTGTAGATGTTGGCTACGGGATTCTGGATACAAAATTAAGAAATGACCCACGAGTAATAAATATTGAAAAAACAAATATCAGATATTTTGGGAAACACGAACTAATACAAATAATAAAGCACGAATTAACCCGAATTAAAAATCTGCTTATATCTGCTCCTAACCAGTTTGAATCGTTCTTACCTGATTTAGCGGTTGTAGATGTTTCATTTATCTCGCTTGAAAAGGTTCTGCCAAAAGTAAAAGAACTCATAAAAAAAGACGGTGAAATTATTATACTTGTTAAACCGCAGTTTGAAGCCCCTAGAGGCTCTACAGAAAAAGGCGTTGTTAAAGATGAACAAATCCGGCTTAAAGCAATAACTAAAATCAAAAATTTTTCTAAAGCGCTCGGTTTAGAACTTCTCGCTGAACTTCCGTCTCCAATAAAAGGTCCTAAAGGCAATTTAGAACATTTTTTGTATTATCACATTGTCGCTAATGTGATATTCATATTATCGCTAATATGATACTTAATTTTTCAGTAGATCCTATAATACAAATCTTGCTTAACCTTCCTGAGTCCGCGGTAGTACAAGAAAACCACGAAGACACGAAATCACGAAAAAATATTTTACTTGACTTTTCTATAATTATTTTGTAAAATTATACAGAAAACAAATGTTTGATAAAATATGGCAAAAAATAAGCGAACTAAACAAGCGAGCCAGTTATTAACAATATGTTAATAACTGTGTGAATAATTTTTAAAAGGATTCTAGCTAATGGACAAAACTCCACAAGAATTGTGGGAAAACTGTTTAATAGTTATTAGCAAAAAAATTCCGGAAAAAACTTTTGATTTGTGGATAAAACCGGCAAAGCCGATTTCAATTTCTGAAGACAAGTTTTTAATAGAGGTACCGAACAAATTTTTTATTGACTGGATGAAAGAAAATGTTCAGGAAAAAATTGAGAAGGAACTTTCTCATCAATCAGGTATAAAAATTTCGCTTAATTACACGGTTATCCAGAATCTTGATGAATTTTTGAAACCAGAACCTGTATTAGAGCCGATACCTGTTGCAGAGCCGGAATCCATTTTTACAGAAGAGCAGTTTAATCCAAAATACACTTTTGAAAAATTTGTTGTTGGTAATTCCAACAAGTTTGCCCAGGCGGCGGCACAGGCGGTTGCAGAAGACCCGGGCAAAGCATATAATCCACTTTTTATTTATGGCGGTGTCGGGTTAGGAAAAACACATCTGCTTCACGCAATTGGACATAGAATAAAACAAAAAAACAAAACAACAAAGGTTCTTTATATCGTTTGTGAAAAATTTGTAAATGAAATGATTTCGTCGCTAACAAGAAGCACTATGCCACAGTTTCACCTAAAATATCGTTCACTTGATGCATTGCTTATTGATGATGTTCAGTTTTTAGGAAAAGGTGAGCAGATACAAGAGGTGTTTCATCATACATTCAACGCACTCTATGAAGCAAGAAAACAGATTGTTCTCTCTGCTGATTCGGCACCAAAAGAAATCGTTACATTACAAGACCGTCTTAAAAGCAGGTTTGAATGGGGACTTGTTGCTGATATTACAGCACCGGATTTAGAGACAAGAATAGCAATCTTAAAAAGTAAAGTTGTAAATGAAAGAATCCATGTACCTGAAGATGTTTTACTTTTTATTGCATCAAACATAAAGGCAAACATACGCGAATTAGAAGGCGCCCTAATAAGAATTGTGGCATATGCGTATCTTACCGGAACTCAGATAACGGTTGACAGAACACAGGAAATTCTGAAAGATATTGTTAAACCAACACCGGAAGAACTACCAATAACAATAGAAAAAATACAGAAGGTAATCGCAAAAAATTTTAATATAGACATAAAAGATTTAAAGAGCAAAAAAAGAACTGATGCGATTGCTCAACCAAGACAAATAGCAATGTATATTGCCCGAAAATTTACTGAACTATCAACAATAGAGATAGGTGAAGTATTTGGTGGAAGAGATCATACAACTGTTCTTTATGCGTTTGACAAAATAGAAAAACTTATAAATAAAGACCCTTTTTTTTCAGCAGAATTGAACAAGATACTTGCAGAAATAAAAACAACCAAGTAGATAACCTGTTAATAATTTCTCAAAATGGTGAATAAGTTAGCAAAAAAGCAAATGCAAACAAATAGTGTTGATAACTTTTCAGATTTATCTACATACTAATTAACATTAACAAAAATAGAAAAACCTAAAATCAGCGACGACAAAAAATGAATTTATAAAGTAACTAACATGTCCACAGTCGTTATGATGATTATGATTATACTAAAAAAATAACAATAAAGTCAAAAGAAGAAAAAAGGGAGGGAAGATGAAAGTTGTTTGTATGAAGGATGAGTTGTTAAAAGGCATGGGACTTGTATCAGGCGCGGTATCGCAAAAAAGCACATTGCAGTTATTATCTAATCTACTGTTTGATGCAAAAGATAATAGCTTAACACTTGCGGCAACTGACCTGGAAATTGCTGCAAAAACAGTCATAAAAACACAGGTGTTAAAAGAAGGCGGGATTACACTGCCGAGTAAACTGGTTGCTGAGATTATCAGAAAAATGCCACAGCAGGAAATAGAAATTACTGCTGATGAAAATGAAAAAGTTAATATAAAATCAGGCAAGACGAAGGATTCTATTGTTGGAATCTCAAAAACGGAGTTTCCTGTTGTGGTTGACTTTGAAGGTGGAAAAACATTTAAAATCGCAAGGAATATAATACAGGATATGATAATAAAAACAAAATTTGCAATTTCAACTGATGAAACAAGATATGTCTTAAACGGCGTCTGCTTTATAGTTGAAAAAGGAAAGGCAATAATGGTCGCTACTGACGGGAAGCGGCTTGCGTTTATATCTCGTGATGATATCGTAGATAAGAAACTTTCGCATACATTTATACTTCCTTCAAAAGCAGTAGAACAACTCTTAAATATCATTTCGGTTATTTCTGCAGATGAGATTGAAGTCGGTATTTTTGAGAACCAAATCGGTTTCAGAATTGATGAAACGATATTAAGGTCTCGGCTTGTTGACGGTCATTTCCCGAATTATGAACAGGTTATACCAAAAGAAAAAAAAGGTGCGCTTAAAATAAAGACAAAAGAACTTCTGGATGCGACTGACAGAGTGTTACCATTCAAGCCGTCATCAGTGAAGTATTCAGTTAGCAAAGGAAAAATTTATATCTATGCGATGGAACAGGGAAAAGGCGAAGGAAACGACGAGATAGAAACCAATTATAAAGGCGAGCCATTTGATGTTGCCTACAATCCAAATTATGTTATTGATATGTTAAAAGTGGTTGACAGTGAGGAAGTCATTTTTGAGTTTACAACACCTGTCAGTCCCGGCGTATTCAAACCTGCTAATGACCCAAATTACCTTTATATAATTATGCCAATGCGGCTGGATTAGGAATATCAATTAAAAATTAAAAATTAAAAATTAAAAATTACATTTTTAATTGTCTTTTGTATGCGAAAAGGACAGGTTACACATATCTCCGAATTTGTTGAAAAATTTTTAGCCAAAAACTGTATTACACCTGAAAGTTATGCATTAAGACTTTTTTTTTCTGAATTTATAGGACCTAAACTCGCCAAGTATGCAGACCTTGTAAAACTTACGAAAGATACTGTTTTTATATCGGTAAAATCTGCAGTAGTAAAAAATGAAATACTAATAATCAGAAGAAAAATAATAAAGGCAGTTAACGAATTCCTTAAAAGCGAGAAAATAAAAAACCTAAAAATTATTCACGAATAACGGCTCACGAACGAAGGCAAACATCACGAATTAACCCGAATAGCTGCGTTGGTTTTATTCGCGAAAATTCGTGATTTAATTCGTGGTATTTTTCGTGAGGTATTTATGGTAAAAGAAAAACAGATAGCAGCGGAGCAATACGGTGCGTCTAAAATTCAGGTATTAGAAGGGCTGGATGCAGTCAAGAAACGGCCTGCAATGTATATCGGTTCAACCGGTGCTGACGGGCTACACCATCTTGTGTATGAGGTAGTGGATAATTCTATTGACGAGGTGCTTGCAGGGTTTTGCAAAACAATAGAGGTTGTTATACACGACGATAACTCCGTTTCCGTAACCGATGACGGTCGCGGTATCCCGATTGAGCCACATCCGAAGTTCAAAGACAAATCAGCGTTAGAAATTGTTATGACGAAACTCCATGCAGGCGGGAAGTTTGACCATCAGACATATAAGGTCTCTGGCGGGCTTCACGGTGTCGGCGTATCGGTTGTTAATGCACTTTCAGAATATCTTACAGTAGAAGTATATAGAAACGGCAAAATCTATTACCAGAAGTATAATCGCGGTATCCCTGAAGCACCTGTTAAAACAAGAGGTAATACCGACGATATTGGTACAAAGGTTACATTTAAACCAGATGAAAAAGTTTTCTCAACTATTGACTTTTCGTTTGATACGCTTTCAAGTCGGCTGAGAGAACTTGCATTCCTTAATGCAGGCACTCGCATTACTATTATTGATGAACGCGAGGATAAAGAACATACATTCCATTACGAAGGCGGGATTGTTCAGTTTGTAAAATATCTGAATATGAACAAAAACCCGCTGCATTCTGAACCGATATATTTTAAGAAAGAAAAAGACCAGATTATTGCTGAGATTGCAATCCAGTACTGTGATAGTTATTCTGAAAATGTGATTTCATTCGCAAATAATATAAATACAAAAGAAGGTGGAACACATCTTGCTGGGTTTCGGTCTGCACTTACACGCGTCATCAATGACTATATCAAAACCAAAGAACTTATAAAAGATAAAAATGTAGCACTTTCAGGCGAAGATGTCAGAGAAGGCTTAACAGCAGTTCTATCAATAAAACTACCAGACCCGCAGTTTGAAGGACAGACAAAAACAAAACTTGGTAATGCAGAAGTAGAAGGGATTGTTAAATCTATCGTTGGTGAGGCGCTTTCTACATTTTTAGAAGAGAACCCTACAGTATCAGGCAAAATTACTGAAAAAGCAGTTTTAGCCGCAGAAGCACGAGAAGCTGCACGAAAAGCACGGGAACTTACCCGACGAAAAGGTGCTTTAGATAGCGGCTCACTACCCGGCAAACTCGCGGATTGCCAGGAACGCGACCCGGCAAAATGTGAAATTTATATCGTTGAAGGCGACAGCGCTGGCGGTAGCGCAAAACAAGGCAGAGACCGAAAATTTCAGGCAATACTTCCTTTAAAAGGAAAAATACTGAATGTAGAAAAAGCAAGAATCAATAAGATGCTAACAAATGATGAAATCAGAACGCTTATTACTGCGCTCGGTACAGGAATTGGGGAAGAAGATTTTAATATAAATAATCTGCGGTATCATAAGGTAATAATTATGACAGATGCCGATGTGGATGGCGCACACATCAGAACGCTCTTATTAACATTTTTCTATCGGCAAATGACACCACTGATACAAAACGGAAATATATTCATCGCTCAGCCACCACTGTATAAAGTCAGAAAAAATAAAAAAGAGTTCTATGTAGAAACTGACGACAAATTAGAAAGTATGCTGTTAGAAGAAGGTATTGAAAATATAAAAATTTTTGAACTTGAAAAAGATAAACCTTCAATACAATACGACCAGAAAAAACTTTCCGCAATCCTTAAAAATTTGATTGAATTTGAAACGCTCGTAAAAAAACTTGCTAAAAAAGGCGTTTCCTGGGACGGCTATCTCTCGTTTAAAAAGAAAGGGAAATTTCCGCTGTATAAAATTGAAACTGATACCGAGCCGGAATATATTTATACCGAAAAAGAATGGAAAAATTTCAAAGCGGAATATCTGAAAAAGAAAAAAGAAAAACTTTCTAAAGAACTTGCTGCAGCAGGTGAACTCCCACTTGAGATTGTAGAAGAAGAACTCGGCACGGAAGTAAAGGACTTGTGGGAGATAGTGAAACTTGACCTTGTGGTTAAGAAACTAGAACTAGAAAAGGTTGATTTGTCGGATTACGGTAACGGCGACGGGAAACCGCTTTACAGAATTATTACCGGTGATGATGAAATTGATGTCAAAAATTTTAAAGAATTGATAGATGCCGTTATGGATTTTGGCAGAAGAGGCGCTACAATTCAGCGATATAAAGGTTTAGGCGAAATGAACCCCGAGCAATTGTGGGAGACGACGATGGACCCGAAAAACAGAAAACTTTTGCAGGTAAAACTTGAAGATGCGATTGAAGCGGACAAAATTTTTACGACTTTGATGGGTGATAAGGTAGAACCCCGCCGCCTGTTCATAGAACAACACGCACACGAAGTAAAAAATCTGGATATATAAAAATGAAAGAGATTTATCACTGGTCGGTGGATGTAAAACAGTTAAAAAAACACAGAACCGCCTACACAATCTGGCGGCTGGAACATCTGATAAATTATGGACTTCAAGGCAGAAAGTTATCTGAGAAACAGGTAAAAAAATACTGGAACAAACTCTATTTAGACCCAATTTATAAAAAATACATAGAGTTCCTTTTATGGTCAAAAAAACAATATTAACTTCGGCTCAAAAACGGTTTTTAGAATTTTTTAACGATGAAAAAGAATTAACTAAAGAATTCTATCTAACCGGCGGTACAGCACTTGCTGAATTTTACCTAAAACATAGGTATTCCGAAGATTTAGATTTTTTTAATGAAACCGAAGAAATTGATGAAATTGAAATAGGAAAATTTATAAAAAAAATTGAAACAAAATTCAAATTAAAAGAAATTAAGTTTAGAAAGTTTCTTGGATTATACACATATTTTCTTTATTTTCTTAACGATGAAATGCTAAAAATTGATTTTAATTATTACCCGTTTCCAAGAATTGAGAAAGGAATTAAATATAAGGATATTACTGTTGACTCTCTATATGATATTGCAGTCAATAAAGTTCATACTATTTCAGTACAGCCGCGAGCGAGGGACTTCATAGATGTTTTTTTTATTGTCAAAGAAAAGAGATATTCTTTGCATAAACTCTTAATGGATGCAAAAGCAAAATTTGACTGGCATATTGATGCGGTTCACTTGGGTTCAAGATTTTATCTCGCAATAGAAATGAAAGAATATCCTAGGATGATAAAAAAAATTGACCATAGAGAATGGCAGAACTTTTTCGTCAACGAAGCCCGCAAACTAAAAAAGGAAATTTTTAAGTAAAAATGAAAAAACAAAAAACAAGAAAAGTTGTCTATAAGACACGGAAAATAAAAAATTTACTTGTAGGAGAAAACATTACAACAGGAACTTATTCTGCCGATAAAAATAGTTACATTTTTGCATGCACAAACAAAACAGAAAAAGAATGTTTTGAACAAAAATTATTTTCAACCAATAAACTTTATGCAGACAAGGTTTTTTCTATAAAAAAAGAGGATATTTTATTTTTGTTTAATATGGATACGGATATTTTATACGGACCATTTACAGCATCTTCTGATGGTGGAAAAGATTTAGTTTCTGACGCTTGGAATGGGCAATATCCTTATCAAGTAAAGGTTGCACAAAATGGTAAAGTCAAAATTTTGAAAGGAGCAAAAAAAATTTTTACAAAATTAAATATTGATTGGAAAAGCCCTATTGATAATTTTAGAACGAATATCCTTATGAAAGTTTTAGAGAACCCGTCACTTGAAATAGATAATATAAAATTTCCACCAAGTTCAATAAACATAGATGAAAAACCAAAAATAGAAGCAACTACTCTTTGGGATTACCCAAAACAAAGTTATGGAAAAACATCCAAAGGAAGCAATAAATATCCCGGGGTTACCCCAGCGTTTATTATTTACAATTTAATCAAAAGATATACAGAGCCAGGAGATTTAGTATTAGACCCGATGGCTGGTAGTGGAACCACTTTGGATGTGTGTAAAGAAGAAAGACGAAGATGTATCGCTTATGACATAGTTCCAACAAGACCAGAAATAAAACAGAATGATGCACGGCAAATTCCACTTGATGATAATAGCGTAGATATGATTTTTATTGATTCTCCCTACGGAGACAATGTTAGATATAATGACCATCCAGACAATATCGGGAATATTTCTGCAGAAAGCGAAAAGTTTTATGACGATCTTGAAAAAGTTATGAAAGAATGTTACAGAATAATAAAACCTGGAAAAGTTTTAGGATGGCTTATTGGAGACCAATGGGTGAAGAAAAAATTTACTCCTGTGGGCTTTAAAATTTATGAGCGGTTATGCAAATATTTTGAGCCAGTAGATATTATCAGTGTTGTCCGACGGGGGCAATCCTCTAATACAGGCGTCTGGTATAACAGAGCGATACGGTTTAACTTCTTTTTAAGAGGTTTTAAATATTTAATTATAGTGAAAAAAACCGCTGAAGGAGAAAAAAAATACGATAAAAACAGAGAAGTAAAATGGACACATTATAAAAGAGGATAATTATTATATGAACAAATTTACTTTCAAAAAACTAATAAAACTTTATGAAAAAAAGAAATCAGTTTACAAGGAAGATACTTACAAACATATATCTGAGCTTTTGAAAGAAGCAAAAATATTACATAAGCAGGATTTTATGAAAAATCCTACTCCAAATAAAGACCATGAACAATCTTGGAGAGCATTTAAGGGTAAAAATTTAGAGAAATTGGTTATTTATATAATAAATGATGAAGTTGAAAGTTTGAGTTTGAAAATTGCTGAAGGTAATACATTAGAAAGAACTAATTGTGAGAATCTATCAAAAGAGTTAGGAGTTGTAAAAAGAAATTTATTGGTTGATTATGGTGAATTTGGCGCACATCTTCCTGATGTGGATATTGTTATATATGAACCGCATACTTGCAAGATAATCGCTGTTATTTCAAGTAAAGTTACCCTCCGTGAAAGAATTGCTCAAACTGGTTATTGGAAAATCAAATTATCCAAAGACGAAATAACTAAACATATAAAAGTATTTTTTGTTACACCAGATGAAGACGGGACATTAACAGTAAAAACCCCCGCCAAAAAGGGACGGGCAATAGTTGAAATTGACACAGATGGAAGTTATGTTATGAGCGAGACAAAAATAGAAGAAAGCAATAAAGTAAAAATGTTTGATAAGTTTATAGAAGATTTGAAAAAAATATTAAAGGATGGTGAAAAAAAATGAAACAATATTTTGGAACGCATTTTGTGGAAATTAAAAATCCACAAACTCAAGCAAGTTTTTTTATTGATATGGAAGGACCATATCACAAGAAAAAGGAAAAGATTGGAGAGCATATTTACGGTGAAACCCTTTATATTGACGATGTTCCATATCACTTTGAAAAGTATATTCCTGCGAAAGATGAATTGAAAAAATTTGAGAAAGAAAATACAGGTATCCCTCGTTTTTCAAAAGGGGGATACTTTTATCGCCTTGTGCCGTTTACGAAGGACTGAAACAAATGGCGAAACTTACCGAAAGAGAAAAACAGGAAATTAAAGAATTTACAGAACTTGTCAAGAAAAAATGTGGCAAGGAAATAAACTTTATTAAATTATATGGTTCTGCAGTAAGAAATAATTTAAGACGAGATTCTGATATAGATGTTTTAATTGTTTCTAAAAAGAGAAGTTTGGATTTAAGAGAAAAAATTTTTGATATTGTAACACAAATAGCGATGAAATACGACAGAATCCTCACACCTAAAATTATTGATGAAAAAAGGTTCAGGTACCTTAATTGGCTTGAGACACCATTTATGATGAATGTAAAAAAGGAAGGAGTAATTTTGTGGCGAACAAACTCAAAATCAAGATAAACCTATTACTTAAGAATGTAGAAGAAAGGATGGAATCCGCAGAGGCATTATATAAACTTAAGAACTATAAAGATGCAATTTCAAGAGCGTATTACGCAATGCATGATGTGACACTGGCAATTCTTTTAACTAAAAATATAACACCTAAAACACATTCAGGAATCTTAAAAATGTTTAATTTCCATTTTATTAAAACAAAAAAAATAGAATACAAATATTATAAATTACTCGCTAATGCATATGATATGAGAGAAAATGGCGATTACGAAGTTTTTTATGAGGCAACAGAAGAAGAAACAAGGCAACTTATAGATAATGCGGCTAAGTTTATTGAAAAGATAAAAGAGATTTTAGCGAAGGAAGAATATTGAAACAAATGGCGAAACTTACTAAAAGAGAAAGACAGGAAATCAAGGAGTTTACAGAACTTGTCAAGAAGGAATGTGGCAAGAAAATAAGGGTTATAAAACTTTTTGGTTCTGCTGCCAGAAACAAAATCAATAAAGATTCTGATTTGGATATTTTTTTTGTGGTAAAAGGGGAGTGGTTAAAAATATTCCATAAAATTATTTCAATATCCACAGATATATGTCTGAAATACGGCCGGTATATTTCCCCTAAGGTTTACGAAGAAAAAAGATATAAATACCTTAAACAAATATATTCGCCTTTTATACAAAATGTTGAAAAGGAAGGGAAGATTATATGGAAAAATTATTGAAAGACCATGTTAATAAAAGATTAAATAAAGCACAAAAAAAATTTGAGGTGGCTGAAATCTTATTCAAGAAAAAGCAATACGATGATGCTATTTCTCGCGCTTATTATGCAATGTATCATTCTACAATGGCATTACTCTCTACGAAAAACATTGTTCCCAAAACGCATTCTGGATTGTTTAATGAGAAGATAAAAAAAGTTTTAACAGGGAAAGGATATTAGAACAAATGGCAAAAAGAGGAAGACCTAAAAAAATTAAGGACGAAATAACACAAGAAGCAAAGGAAATGCAAGAGGAGATGAAAACTCCCGCCGAGCCCGCAGCACCTGTATCTTCTGAAAAATCAGAAAAAGAAAAACCAACCATTCCACCGCCAACATTTGCCCCATCAGAACGCGTTCAACCCAGAAATATTGAAGACGAAATGAAGACATCCTATATTGATTATTCAATGTCTGTGATTGTCGGCAGAGCGCTTCCGGATGTTCGTGATGGTTTAAAACCGGTTCATCGCCGCATACTTTTTACAATGAAAGAAATGGGCTTGAAACATAACTCGGCCTACAAAAAATCTGCCCGCGTTGTCGGCGATTGCCTTGGAAAGTACCATCCACATGGTGATATGTCTGTCTATGATGCGATGGTGAGAATGGCGCAGGATTTTTCGCTTCGGTATACTCTGGTTGATGGTCAAGGCAATTTCGGTTCAGTCGACGGGGATCCACCAGCGGCGATGCGATATACCGAAGTCCGACTTGCACAGGTTTCAGAAGAAGTGCTCGGCGACCTTGACAAAAACACCGTTGATTTCGGGCCAAACTATGACGGTTCACTTACAGAGCCACTCATACTTCCGTCTAAACTGCCTAATCTCCTTCTGAACGGCTCCTCCGGAATCGCAGTTGGCATGGCAACAAATATTCCACCGCATAATCTGTCAGAAATTTGCGATGGCTTAATCGCACTTATTGATAATCCTGAAATTGAAATTACAGAACTTGCAAAAATAATAAGAGGACCTGATTTCCCAACTGCGGGAATTATTTTTGGTAGACAGGGTATCAAGGACTATTTTGCAACCGGTCGTGGCTCAGTAAGAATCCGCGCAAAAGCCGAAATTGAGGATATAAAAAGCGGAAAAACAGCAATCATCGTCAACGAACTGCCGTATCAGGTTAATAAAGCCCAACTTATTGAAACGATTGCCGACCTTGTAAAAGATAAAAAAATTGAGGATATTTCCGATATAAGAGATGAGTCGGACAGAACGGGTATGCGGCTTGTGATTGAAGTAAAACGTGACGGTAACCCGCAGGTAGTATTGAACCAACTCTTCAAGCATACACAGATGGAAGACTCCTTCGGTGTGATAATGCTTGCGCTTGTGAATAATCGTCCACGGGTTCTTAATATGAAAGAGATGCTTGTGCAGTATATTGAGCATCGCAAAATCATCGTTGTCCGTCGGACTAAATTTGAACTACAAAGAGCGGAAGCACGTGCTCATATTTTGGAAGGATTAAAAATTGCGCTTGAAAATCTTAACAAAATTGTAAAACTAATCAAAGAATCAAAAGATACCGATATAGCGCGAACACGGCTGATGGAGGAATTCAAACTATCAAAAATCCAGGCGCAGGCGATTCTTGATATGAAACTAGCGCAACTAACAGGGCTTGAGCGAAAGAAAATAGACGATGAGTATTTGGAGTTAATAAAAACGATAGAACGATTAAAATCAATTCTTGCAGACCCGAAAAAAGTGCTTACCATCATCAAGAACGAACTTGCCGAACTGAAAGAAAAATACGGCGACGTTCGACGCACAAAAATCCAGGCACAGACGGTAGAACTGGATATTGACGATTTGATACAGGAAGAGGATGTGGTTGTTACAATCTCGCATGCTGGATATATCAAACGTCTGCCAGTTACAACATATAAAGCACAACGACGTGGCGGTAAGGGTGTAATGGGAATGATAACACGCGAGGAGGATTTTGTAGAGCAACTTTTCGTAACTTCAACACATTCATATCTGCTGCTGTTTACAAACCGAGGTCGTATTCACTGGGTGAGGGTTTATGAAATCCCGGAAGCTGCCCGAACTGCTAAAGGTAAAGCAATCATAAATCTTGTTCAACTTTCATCAACGGAAGAAAAAATTACCGCTGCAATCCCGATAAGAACTTTTGAAGAAAAAAAAGAATCTTATCTGTTGATGGCAACCCGTAATGGAACTATCAAAAAAACAGCACTTTCAGAATACTCAAATATCAGAAAAACAGGTATTATTGCTATCAATCTTGGAGACGGCGATTCGCTGATTGATGTCAAACATACCAACGGCGAAAGCGAGGTTATTTTAGCAACTAAAAATGGTTTGGCAATCAGGTTTAACGAAAAAGAAGTAAGAACAATCGGCAGAAGCGGGAAAGGTGTCCGCGGAATACGACTTAACAAAGAAGACGAAGTTGTAGGTATGGAAACCGTCTCATCTAAAGATACTGTGCTGATTGCTACTGTTAACGGCTATGGTAAAAGAACAGATATTGATGAATACCGTTTGCAATCGCGTGGCGGAAAAGGTGTAATCAATATAAAAACAACTGAACGAAATGGAAGTGTTGTCGGTATTAAGAATGTCAGAGATGATAGCGATATAATGCTTATGACTGAAAAAGGAATTATGATAAGAATGGCAGTTAAAGGTATTTCAGTGATAGGAAGGAATACGCAAGGTGTTAGATTGATTCGGCTTGAAGAAGGCGATAAACTTGCATCTATCGCATATGCTGCGAAAGAAAACGGTAATGGCGAGTAGCCCCCGAATTTATTCGGAGGTGAGCGTAGCGAATAAAATGAAATTTGAGACGATAAATCATACTGCTGATGTCGGCATCGTTGCTTACGGGAAAACATTACATGAACTTTTTGAGAATGCTGCATCCGGTATGTTTTCTATGATTATCCCACCTGATAAAGTTAAAGAGAAACTGTTAATTTCTATCTCAATTGATGCACACGATTTAGAGGAACTTTTAATAACATATCTGAATGAACTTTTATATTATTATTCTACAAAAAAGGTGCTGTTTAAGAGATTTGAGATTTTAGAATTGAGTGAAACGCATCTTGATGCTCGGGTATCAGGCGAGAAAATCGCCGACCACGAAATCTTAAACGATATAAAAGCTGCAACCTACCACAACTTAAAAATAGAAAAATTGGCCGACGGCACATATAAAACTCCGATTATCTTTGATGTATAATAGGTAGCCGTGAATTTTCAATTCACGGTCTTGCGGCGACTAAAAGCCTGTCCTCACGAATGTGGAGCTCGCCGGCTACTTTTTCACAAATTTTGGATTCAGTGATTCCGTGATTAAAGACAGAAAAGAAAGAACAATTAACCACAGATGGACACAGATTGACACGGAGAAAATGTCATTCTGAGGGCGAAGCCCGAAGAATCTCAAAACCGAGATGCTTCATTTCATTCAGCATGACATCTATGTGAATCTGTGGTTCCAAGAGTTTTTCAGTGAACCCTATGTATCCGTGTCCACTAAAAAAAATTGATGATTACCGCTGGAAAATTGAAAAAACTGGTGCGATGAAAACCGAGGGGCTGATTTTTGCATCTGAGAAAATGGTGCCGAACATCTGTTCGGATAACGCGTACCAGCAGGTCTCAAATGTTGCATCACTTCCGGGTATTATCGGAAAATCACTTGCGATGCCGGATATTCACTGGGGCTACGGGTTTCCAATAGGCGGTGTCGGTGCATTTGATTTAAACAATGGAATAATTTCTCCTGGTGGGATTGGCTATGATATCAACTGCGGAGTCAGACTTTTAAGAACAAACCTTTCCAAAAAAGACATTTACAAAAATATCAAAAATTTAATTCCTGCACTTTTTACAAATATACCATCAGGTGTAGGCTCAACGGGGAAATTAAACCTGTTACCATCAGAAGTAAAACAGGTTTTAGAAAAAGGTGCAAAGTGGGCTGTAGAAAAAGGGTTTGGTGAAAAAAACGACTTAAAAAATACCGAAGAAAACGGCACACTTGAAGGCGCTAATTTTGTTAATGTCTCACAACGGGCAATAGAACGAGGTCGTGAGCAACTCGGCACACTCGGTGCCGGGAACCATTTTTTAGAAGTCCAGGAAGTTGTAGAAATTTATGACGAAAGTTTTGCAAAAAAGTTCGGGCTGTTTTTAGGGCAAATAACAATAATGATACATACAGGAAGTCGTGGGCTTGGGTATCAGGTCTGCGATGATTATATAAAAGTTATGCTTGATGCGGCAAGAAAATACGGGATAAATCTTGTTGATAAACAACTCGCATGCGCACCTGTTCTGTCTGACGAGGGAAAAAGATATTTTTCAGCAATGGCATCCGCGGCAAATTATGCATGGGCAAATAGACAAATCATAACACACTGGGTTCGTGAAACATTTATGAAACTACTTACAAAATCGCCAAAAGAACTTGGACTTGAACTGGTTTATGATGTTGCACATAATATCGGCAAGTTTGAAGACCATTCCGGTAAAAGAATTTTCATTCATAGAAAAGGTGCAACCCGCTCGTTCCCGAATATACCAGTTTTAATTCCCGGCACTATGGGTACTGCAAGTTATGTGCTCGTCGGCACTGAACAGGCACTCAAAGAAACATTCGGTTCTACCTGTCACGGTGCGGGTCGCCAAATGTCAAGAACTCAGGCGTTAAAAGGTGAACGAGGAAGCGAACTCGCAAAACGGCTTGAAACAGAAGGCATCACTGTTCAAGCAAAAGAATGGAAAACACTTGCAGAAGAATCGCCGAACGCTTACAAAGATGTGAACCTGGTTGTTGAGGTCTGCCATAATGCTGGAATATCAAAAAAAATAGCAAAAATGAAACCGCTTGGTGTAATTAAGGGCTGAAAGTGAAAAGCAAATTGCTGATTACTACTTCCTGTTTCCTGCTCACTGCCTTTTTTGGATGTGCTACTGCTCCTAAATATATTGATAAGAACTGGTACAAAAAAGAAGAAAAAACTGTCCGTAAAGATATAATAGAATCCGCCTATAAAATAAAAAAAATGGAACCATCTTATAACGACAGAATCAAAATCTATGACCAGCTCAAAAAAGAAAAAGTGCCGTATATTATGGATTGTTCAGGATTTGTTCGTGCTGTTTATGTAATGACAGGAATAAATCAGTTAGAGAATAACATTAAAAAAATTTCGGGTGAGCGTAATGTTCAACGAATATGGAAAATACTTTATCAGCATAACAAAATATACAGTAAAAATATAAAACCTGTCAAAGGCGACATAATTTTTTTTGATAACACATACGATACCGATAGAAATCCAGAAACATATGATAAACTCACCCATATCGGAATTGTTGAAAATGTAGACAGTAAAGGGACTATAAAGTACATACATAGTTCAGTTGACGAAGGTGTTATTGTTTCTTTTGCTAATCGGCGTTATCCTCGTAAAGATACATTATTAAGAAAAAGAAGAAAAAAAGATCCAAAAGGAACAAAATATCATTCCGGCGAATTGATAAACTCTTTTGGCACTTTCTTTAATATCCCAAAGAAAAAAATGTAGATATGATTAATATAAAACTTATTGGAGAAAAACCAGAAGTTGTAAAAAAAGCAATAGCAGACAGGAATCTAAAATTTGATTTAGATAAAATTATTTTGCTGGATGAAGATTACAGAAAAATCCTGAAAGAAAACGAAGAATTTAAAACAGAAAGAAATAAGGTCTCTGATGAGATAGCAAGAAGTCAGAGGTCAGAAGTCAGAAGTCAGAAGATAAAAGAGATGCAACAATTGAAACAGAAAATAAAAGAGAATGATGAAAAAATAAAAAATTTTGAGACAGAACTTATAGTACAAATGTACTATATTCCGAATATTCCTGATGTAACAGTACCGGTTGGTAAATCTCCGGAAGATAACAAAATTGCCCGGCAGACTGGCGAGATAAAACAGTTTGATTTTGAGCCGCTTGACCACCAAACACTCGGTGAGGGCTTGAAAATTCTGGATTTTGTAACTGCTTCAAAACTTTCAGGAACAAGGTTCGCATTGCTCAAAAATGAAGGCGCAAAACTGGAACGTGCCTTGATAAATTTTATGATTAATGTTCATCTGTCACGCGGCTATAAAGAGATTTTTCCGCCTTTTATCGTTGACAAAAAATGTCTCGTCGGAACGGGTCAGTTGCCAAAGTTTGAAGAAGAACTTTATAGATGCGAAAAAAACGAATATCTTATTCCGACTGCCGAGGTCCCACTCGTCAATATCCATCGTGAAGAAATTTTAGCCGAGGCGCAACTTCCGATAAGTTATGTTGCATATACCGCCTGTTTCCGACGGGAAGCGGGCTCATATGGGAAAGATACTCGCGGGCTGATAAGAAATCATCAGTTTAACAAAGTAGAACTTGTAAAATTTACAAAGCCAGAAGAGTCAATAACAGAACTTTACAAAATGGTTTCAGATGCCGAAGAGGTTCTTAAACAACTTGAACTTCCATATAGAGTTGTAGAATTATGTACTGCTGAACTGGGTTTTTCGTCGGCAAAAACATATGATTTAGAAGTTTGGATGCCAGGTGAAAAGAAATGGCGTGAGGTTTCCTCAATTTCAAATTGTAAAGATTTTCAGGCACGCCGTATCAATTGCAAATTTCGTAGAGACAAGAAATTAGAATTCATACATACTCTAAATGGCTCTGGAGTTGCTGTTGGTAGGACTTTTGCTGCTATTTTAGAAAATTGTCAAAATAGCAATGGTTCTATTTCAATTCCTGCAGCACTCCAAAAATATACAGGTTTTGTAAAGATTACAAAATTTTAACCTTTAACTTTTTACCTGTTACCTGCAGTTTACGGAGGAATTATGGTTGAGTATTCACGAAAAATGGACTGGCAGATAAATAATAATGTAAAAATAGAACTTGTCAAACGCTGGATAAATACACAAAAATTGAGAATCACAACAACAAAAGGTAATACTGAGATAAAAGGCGAATTGGAATTCACTGGCAAAGCAGCGCATGATATGGAAGAAGTAGCAATTATGAATATGCTGAAAAATCTTGATATGGCGCTTAAAGGGGTTCCTAATTTAAGAGATATAAAATGGGATTTAGACCTGTTCAAAAAAGTCGGCTCCCGCTGGCAGCCAGTAAAATCGCTAAAAGCTGAAAAAGAAAAAGAAAAAAAAGAAGAAGAGAAAAAGCAAGAAACAGTATAAGTTACCTTTTTTGTGATAAAATTTTTTTGAGTTCAGAATAATTTAGACAGTTTAATAGGTCTGATTTTTCAAGCCAGCCTCGGCGAGCAACAAACAGTCCATACTTCAAGAAACTCAGCTGGTCTATAAAATGTGCATCCGTTCCAATTACTAATTTTATACCTTTTTCTTTTGTTTTTCTACACCATATATCCTGTAAATCCAGCCGTTGAGGGAATGCGTTTATTTCTAAAGCTACACCATACTCAGCTGCTGCATTTATAACTTGTTCAAGATTTACTGAATACGGTTCTCGTTCACCTATTAACCTGCCTGTCGGATGGCAAATTATATCTACAAATTTGTTTTTTATCGCTTTTATTATTCTGGTTGTCATTGTTTTTTCGTCTTGCTTAAAACCAGTATGTATTGACGCTACCACGATATCAAGCTCATTTAATACATCGTCCGAATAATCAAGTGTACCATCCGAAAGAATATCCACTTCACTACCGCATAGAAGTTTTATATCTTTTGAATTCTGATTAAATTTTTTTATTGCTTCAACTTTTTTAAGAAGCGTTTTTGTATCCAGCCCACCTGCAACTTTTAGCGATTGAGAATGGTCACAAATACCAAGCCAGTCATAACCCAGTTGTTTCGCTCTCTCTACAACTTGGTCAATTGTCATATGTCCGTCAGAGTAGTTCGTATGAATATGCATATCACCTTTGATGTCTGCCAACTTAACCAACTTTGGAAGTTGATTTTTGTATGCCAGTTCTATTTCGCCTTTTGCCTCTCTTAGTTCCGGTGGAATGAATTGGAGTTTAAGTTTTTTGTAAATTTCTTCTTCTGTTTTCCCACCAACTTTTTTATTGGTTTCTAATTCAAATATACCATATTCGCTAATTTTGTAGCCAAGTTTATTCGCAAGCTCGCGTAATGCAATGTTGTGTTGCTTGGAGCCCGTAAAATACTGCAGTGCCGCACCAAACTCCGACTCTTTCACAATCCGTAAATCAACCTGAATATTTTCGTCAGTAAGAATGCTTGACTTAGTTTCACCTTTTGCCAGAATCTGTTTCCCAAACGAACAGAACCGTTCTGTAATTTTTTCAGGATTTTTTGAGGCACATAAAATATCAATATCGCCAATTGTTTCTGCACGGCGTCTTAAACTGCCTGCTTCTGAAATCTGGATGATATCCGCCCTGCCATCCGCTTCTTCCGTTTTCAGTTTTTTAATAATTCTTTCTGCAATTGAAAGCGCATCAGAAATAAGAAGTCGTTCTTTGCCTTGTTTGATAAGTTCAATCCCTTTCAGTATGTTTTCTTCAGTCTTTTCACCTAGCGTTTTGATATTGCGTAAAAGCCCATTCTGTGCTGCGTTTTTTAATTCATCAACTGTCTTTACGCCTAATTTGTCATAAATAAGTTTTGCTTTTTTAGGACCCATTCCGGGAATTGACATTATCTGTAAAAGACCGGCTGGGAAATCCTTTTTTAACTCATCAAGATATTTCAATTTGCCTGTTTCAAGATATTCCTTAATTTTTTCAGAAATACTTTCGCCGACACCGCTTATTTTTTCACCACGGCATATCGCTTCTTTAATATCTTCTGTAAGTGATGAAATATTCATTGCCGCCTTCTCATATGCACGGATTTTGAACGGGTTCTCGTTTTTGAGCGATAGAAGTTCGGCAATCTGATACAGAATTTCAGCAACCTCTTTGTTTTTCATATTTTGTCCAATTAGTCCAATTGGTCTAATTGGATATTATAGTTTTTTTGTTTGACTTTTTCAAGTTTTTTGATAAAATAAAAATTATGATTTTTTTTACTGATAAACTGTATCTGTCAACAAAAGGTAATTGTGAGATTGTAGATATAACAGACAGGGTTTCGGCTATTTTAGAGAAATCAGATATAAAAAACGGTATTATGAATATTTTTGTACCGGGTGCAACCGGTTCAGTTACAACTATTGAATATGAACCGGGACTGATTACAGATTTCCAGAATCTTTTAAGAGAAATTGTTAAAGAAAATAAGGACTATCAACATAATAAAACACACTCAGATAAGAATGCTACCTCGCATCTGCGTGCGTCATTATTAGGTGCTACGCTTTCTGTTCCGATTGAAAACGGTCAGTTAACATTGGGCAGATGGCAACAGATTGTTTTCGTAGATATGGATAATCGTCCACGGGATAGAAAAATTATTGTAAAAATTATTGGTGATTAAAATGCTCGTCGGTATAATGGCTGACTCACACGATAATTTACCTGCTATAAAAAAAGCAGTAAATTATTTTAACGAAAAAAATGTCGCAATTGTTCTGCATGCCGGCGACTATGTTTCGCCATTCACCGCACAAGAGTTTGAAAAACTAAAAATGAAATTAGTCGGTGTATTCGGTAATAATGACGGCGACAAACCGTATCTTTTAGAAAGATTCAAAAATATAGGCGAACTTCATCAGGATTTTGTTGAACTTGAAGTTGACGGAAAAAAAGTTGTTTTAATGCACCAGCCGAAATTTATAGACGAACTTCAGAAGAGCAAAAAATATGATATTGTGATTTACGGGCATACCCATAAAATTGATATAAGAAAAAATACCGCACTTATTGTTAATCCCGGTGAATGCAGTGGCTGGCTTACTAATAGATGCACAGTTGCAGTTGTTGATACGCAAAAAATATCAGCGGAAATTATATATCTGTGAAAAAAAATTTCATAGCGATTTTTTATTTCATTTTTTTTCATATTTTTTTTAGTTCTGTTTTTAATCTTTATGCTGATGTTTATTCAAAAGCAAAAGTATTAAATATTGGCTCGTCCGAGATAAAATCAGGTGTTGTAATTCAAGATGTTAACTTAAGAATTTTAACCGGGAAATTTAAAGGTTCAATTGTAAAAACAAATAATTATCTATGGGATGAAAAAAATTACAATACCTGCATTAAGCATGGCAATACAATTGTTGTCAGAATAAATGAGACCGCAGATAGCAAAATTGACAGTGTTTTAATTAAAGGTTACCCGCGTGATAGAATCCTTTTTTTATTTTTGCTGTTTTTTTTAATTATGGTTTTCGCTGTATGTGGTAAAAAAGGATTGATTGTAATAGTATCCCTCACAGTAACAATTTCATCATTTGTATTTCTGCTTTTACCAATGTTAAAAAACGGCTATCCACCTGTTATCGCCTGCAGTTTAGTTGCTATGTTTATTGCTTTAGTGATGTTGGTGTTAATACTGAAATTTTCCAGAAAATTTATAGCGTCAGCATTGAGTTTGTCAATAGGGCTGATGTGTTCCGTCTTGGTGTCGGTAATTTTTATTAATTTAACAAAAATTTCCGGCTTATTCATAGAAGGTTCCAGAATGATACTTACTGCAACAAGGTCAATAACCGACTGGACGATTTCTGATTTTCAAGGAATTATTATCGGCAGTGTTATTATAGCCGCACTCGGCGTAACGGTTGATATTATTGTTGACATAGTTGTCGGTATGAGCGCTTTATATTATACAAAAAAAGATATTACAAAAAATGAGTTAATGGCTTCAGGATTAAAAATTGGCAAAGATGTCTTGAGCGGAATGCTTGGCAGTTTGATTTTGGTCTTCACCGCTAGTTCAATTATTACGATTGCAGTTTATACCATGTTAAAAATACCGGTTTTGAGGGTTATTAACTGGGAGTTTTTCGCGGTTGTAATTCTGGAGGCGCTCATAGGCAGTATAACATTTGTTATAGTGATTCCAATAACCGTTTTGGTTTCAGGCATAATTTTTATAAACGCAGATTTCACAGATAAAAAACAAAATTACACAGATTAAATCCTGATGATATTATTATTATGATAAAAAAATTCTTTTTGTCATTCATTTTACTTCTCACTTCTCACTTCTCATTTCCCTCCGCCGTTAATGCCGATTCCTGGTCAGAAAAGCCGGATTACGATTTTTATGCCCATCCATTATTAGAACTCTCAAAAACAAATGAGAAGTTTACAGTCGGGAAGGTATTAAACACAGTTGATAAGCAGGAACAAAAAGCAACCCTGAATGTAAAACTTTTTAACGGTAAAATTATAAAAGCGGAAAAATATGAATACGATGTTCCAATTTTAACAAAAAATGGCGTGAGAGTTTTACTCGCTCAAAACGAATCCATTGATAAAACGGTTGTGGTTGATTATAACAGAAGTTTCTATCTTTTCATACTCGCTGGTTTATTTATATTTGTTGTTTTAGTTATCGGAGGAATTAAAAAAACAACAGGACTTATCGCAGTTGGTATCGGCCTAATTTTTATTATTTTTGTTTTTTTACCGCTTATGCTTCAAGACTGGTCTCCACTACTGCTGACAGTTGCTTCAATAATTTTAATTACTACTTCGGTGATATTCAGTATAAACGGATTTAGCAAGAAAGCGGTCTCAGCAATAGTTGGTACGATTTTAAGTTCTTTTTTTGTTATGGTTCTGGGTTTGATTTTTTATCCGCTTGCTAATATAAATGGCTTCTCATTAGAACCGGTTCAAATGCTAAATTATTTTTCCAGAAACTACTATTCTTTTCCATTTGAAAAATTTTCAGAACTTTTAATTTCTGTTCTGCTTATAGGTGCTACCGGAATAATTATTGATGTTGCTATCTGTGTTGCTTCTATAATGGAAGAAATCGTCTCAAAAAATAGCCAACTTGGAAGAAAACAATTGCTACCAATCGGCTTGAAGGCAGGTCGTGAAATTGCCGCCACCGTTTCTAATACACTGGTATTGGCATATTTCGGCAGTGAACTTCTTGTGATACTTTCTGCAACCATATCAATTAAATCGCTTATTCATCTTTTTAATAACGAATGGTTTTTTATAATTGTGTTCCAAATGTTAGCCGGTTCCATCGGTTTTTTTATAGCAGTTCCATTAACAGCATTTATTGCCAGTTTCTTAATGACTGGGAAATACTCTCCCCATCCCCAGCCCGTTACCTCAAAATAAAAAAAATTAAAAAATAAAAAAAGTACTTGACAAAAATACGGTTTTGTGTTATACTGTTAATGGAAATGATTTTCAATTAGGTAGCATTATGAGAAACGATAATTGGTGGTGCGGAAGATTCAGGGGCGTTGGTTACAGACTGACACTCCCGAGAGAAGCGATACTGGAAGTTTTAGGTTTTACGCGAGACCATTTAAGTGCCGAAGATATCTATCTCGCCGTGCACAAAAAATATCCAGTGGTCGGACTGACGACCGTCTACAGAACGCTTGATATTCTGGTCCGGCTCGGGTTGGTTTATAAATTTGATTTCGGCGACGGGCGGGCAAGATTTGAACTGGCGGAAGATTCAAAAGGTAAAAGACATCACCATCACCTTATATGTACGAATTGCGGAAGGATAATTGATTATACCGATTTTATTGATGATGAAGTGGAACTTTTGCAACTTGTTGAAAAAGGGCTTTCAGAAAAGTATGGTTTTAAAATAAAAGGACATCTTATACAGTTCTACGGGTTATGCGATAGATGTAAGTAAGTATGCATATATTTTTTTCTCATTTAATGAAAATGGTTTTCAATAGAATAAACGATACGAGGGTTTGGTCAGGTTTTAACCCGACCGTCTAAATCCGTTGTAGTCCCCGAATTTATTCGGGGATGAGCAAAGCGAATAAATCACACAATAATGTAGCCCGTGTAGCCCCCGATTTCAATCGGGGGAACTCGGGCGAAAGGAGGTGATTGTTATGCCAGGTGGAGATGGAACAGGACCGGTAGGTTTTGGACCAATGACAGGCAGGGCTGCTGGTTATTGCGCTGGTTATCCTATGCCGGGCTATATGAATCCAATCCCACGAAGAGGTTGGGGGTTTGGATTTGGTCGTGGCTGGGGTAGAGGGTTCGGTCGCGGTTGGGGCAGAGGATGGCGTTGGGCGTATCCATATAGAGCAGGTTACTACGGAGTACCGTACGGATATCCATATATTCCGGAAGTGACTCCTCAGCAAGAAGCGAACATGCTCAAAGAACAGGTGAAAGCGATGCAGGAAGAAATCAACGCTATGAACGAGCAGATTAAGACGCTGGAGAATGCGTCTGCCGAAGAAGAAAAAAAGTAAGTAAAAAGGCGTGAAAAAACGAAATGCGTGAAAAGGCAAGAAAGTAAAAAGGTAAAATCGTTCTTGCTTTTTCACTTTTTCACGCCGTTATAAAAAAGAGGGAGATATTTTATGAAGGTAGCAATCTCTACTGATGGTGATTTTGTGTCCGCCCATTTTGGTCGTTGCCCGTTTTTCACAATTATTGAAATAGAAAACGGAGAGGTAAAAAGTAAAAGCAAAATTGCGAATCCGGGTCACGAGCCGGGTTTTTTGCCGGAATTTCTCAGAAAAGAAGGTGTTGAATGTATTATCGCCGGCGGAATGGGTCAGCGTGCAATTGGGCTTTTTGGTGCTTCAGGAATAAAAACGATTATGGGTGTTTCTGGTAAAATTGAAGATGTGATTAAGCAGTTATTAGACGGAACATTAAAAGGTGGCGAATCACTCTGTAAGCCAGGTTCAGGAAAGGGCTACGGAGTTGATAAAACGGAGTGTGAACACGGAGGAGGTGTGGAATGAAGATATGTATAACATCACAGGGAAATAATTTAGATGCTCAGGTTGACCCGAGATTTGGAAGGTGTCAGTATTTTATTATAGTGGATTCTGAAACTTTAAAATTTGAAGCAATTGAGAATCCTAATATAGGTGCTATGGGAGGAGCAGGAATACAATCCGCACAGATGATAGCAAGTAAAGGTGCTGGAGCAGTTTTGACTGGGAATATAGGTCCGAATGCTTTTTCAACCTTACAAATGGCTGGTATCAAAATTATCAGTGGTGTTTCCGGAACCGTAAAAGAAGCAATAGCACTTTTTAAGAAAGGAAAAATAGAACCAACACAGGATGCAACAGTACCGGGACATTATGGAATTTCGTCAGGTGGAGGAATGGGAATGGGTCGTGGAATGGGTGTCCGTGGTAGTACAGGTCGTGGAAGACGGGGTGGAGGAGATCGCGGAGGTGGAAGATGAAAATTGCAGTATCTGCTACTGGTGGTTCAATGAGTGCACAAGTAAGTGAACAATTCGGCAGGTGTGCTTATTTTTTGATTGTTGATTCCGAAACAATGAAATAGGAACCAATTTCTAATTCAGCAGCAGGTATGATGGGAGGTGCAGGTCCTGAATCAGCGAGACAAATCGCAAAAACAGGTGCCGAAGTGGTTTTAACCGGTGCAGTTGGTCCTAATGCAAAAGAGGCACTTGATTCTGCAGGTATAAAAATTGTTACAGGAATATCCGGGTCGCTTACCGTCAAGCAGGCGATAGAGCAATACTTAAGCAAAAAATAGGAAGTATGGATGCCGAAATAAAAGAAAACCATAAAAAATATTTGGATAGGATTCGTCTTTACAAAAGTTTTGGTTATGATGTTGAAGAAAATAGAAAATTTATTTTTGAAGTAGCACAGCCAATTTATGGTGAGATATTGGAAATTATTTCAAGAATAAACATTTTACCGTCACAAAGGAAAGCAACGGATTTCAGCAGACGCTTATTATATTCAAGCTGCTAAAAAGGTAATTAAAAATTAAAAATGCTTTCTACCACAATTTTACATTTTACATTTTACATTTTTAATTGATTCTACTATGATTATCTCAGTTGCAAGTGGTAAAGGCGGGACCGGTAAAACAACCGTTGCTGTTAATTTAGCATTATCTTTAGATGAAAAAGTTCAATTCTTGGATTGCGATGTGGAAGAACCTAATGCCCATATTTTTCTAACACCAGAAATCAAAAAAAAACATTCCGTAAATATTCTCATACCTAAAATTGATGAAAGCAGATGTACTTATTGTGGAAAATGTAGCGAAATTTGTGCATATCATGCAATAGCAGTTTTACCCAAATCAGTAATGATATTTGAACAATTATGTCATGGATGTGGTGGATGTAGTTTGCTATGTCCTGAGAAAGCAATTGAAGAAGTTTGCAAAGAAATAGGAATAATACAAATTGGCAAATCTAAAAAAATTGAATTCATTAATGGAAAACTTAATGTTGGTGAAGCAATGTCACCACCACTCATTAGAGCAGTTAAAAAAAACATTACTGATGAGAAAGTGGTTATCATTGATGCGCCGCCGGGGACATCCTGCCCAGTTATAGAATCAATCAAAGGAAGCAATTACTGCATTCTTGTTACCGAACCGACACCATTTGGTTTAAATGATTTGGTTTTGGCAGTTGAAGTTATACGCAAACTAAAAATTCCTTTTGGGGTGGTAATTAACCGTTCAGATATTGGTGATGAAGAAGTTGAAAAGTATTGCCACAAGGAAAATATTCCGGTTCTAATGGAAATCCCTTTTGATAGAAAAATCGCTGAGGCATATTCAAGAGGAATTCCTGTGATTGAAGCAATTCTTGAATATAAAAAAAAATTTCAAGAATTATATAAAAATATATCTGGTGACTAATTCAAATGAAACAACTTGTTGTTATAAGCGGAAAAGGCGGAACAGGAAAAACGGTTATTACTGCTGCTTTTGCCAGTTTGGCCCAAAACAAGGTTATGGCCGACTGTGATGTGGATGCAGCAGATTTGCATATTTTGCTTGAACCTAAAATTTTGGAAAAACACCAGTTTACAGGCGGGAAAACTGCTGTAATCAACAACGAGAAATGTAACCAGTGTGGAAATTGTATAAAGGTATGTAGATTTGATGCCATTTCTTTAAATCCGCAATCCACAATCCACAATCCACAATCTGTATCTATTGACTCTATTTCCTGTGAAGGTTGTGGTGTTTGTTTTCATATTTGTCCTAAGATGGCAATCAAAATGGAGGATAATCTATCAGGCGAATGGTTTATATCAGAAACAAAATATGGTCCGTTTGTTCATGCTAAATTAGGTATTGCAGAAGAAAACTCAGGTAAACTGGTTACTGCGGTCCGACAAAATGCAAAATTGATAGCAGAAAAAGAAAATCGTGATTTAATTATCATTGATGGGCCTCCAGGAATAGGTTGTCCCGTCATTTCTTCAATTACCGGCGCAGATTATGTTCTAATAGTAACCGAACCCACTCTATCAGGTATACACGATATGGTCAGGGTAATAGAACTGGCACAACATTTCAGAGTAAGGATTTGTGTAGTCATTAACAAATACGATTTGAATATAGAGATGACGAAAAAGATTGAAAATTATTGTAAAATTAGTAAAATTAGTGTTATGGAAAAAATTATCTACGACTCAGTTGTAACCGAATCGGTGGTGAACAAAAAAACTATTATAGAATATTCCAATGGAAAAGTTGCCCGGCAAATTAAAAATGTTTGGGAGGCAATTCAGAATGAACTTAATTAAGAAATTTTTACTTTATCCAATGGCTTTTGTATGCTTAATTTGTCCTTTGTGTATTATTGCTCGCACCAAACCGCAATCAGGTTTGGCAAAGTTTGTAAAAAGTTTATCTAAAATATGCCCGTTCTGTCTGACATACAGAAAGTTAAAACTTCAATAATGTGCCCCCGACTTCAGTCGGGGGTGAGCGAAGCGAATAGGAGGTGATTGGAGATGGAGATTAAACTGACTGATGAAAATTTTAAGAAAGAGATTCTGGAATCAGAATTAACGGCATTGGTGGATTTTTGGGCACCCTGGTGCGGTCCATGTAATATGGTGGCACCGATAATAGAAGAAATCGCCAAAGAATATCAGGGGAAACTAAAAGTTGGGAAGTTGAATGTTGACGAAGCACCAGAAACAGCGTCGGCATACAGTGTTATGGCTATTCCAACTTTGATGATATTTAAAAACGGTAAGGTAGTAGAAAATATAGTTGGAATAACCCCTAAAAAAAATATAGAAGAGAAAATAAAACCGTATATTTAGGAGGATAAAGAAATGCCTCTTTATACCTATATTTGTAAAGATTGTGGCGAGAGTTTTGAATTACTTGTAGGAATTAACGCTAACAGGGAAGAGTTAAAATGTGAAAAATGTAACAGTAAAAATATTCAGAGGACATTTGCTTCTTTTAATACGGGTTCAAGAAGTTCGTCTCCCACTCCAACCTGCCCGACGGGAACCTGTAATTTAGATTAGATATGAAAACAGAAATACACAGAAACTGATTATGTTCAGACAAATCGTTAAAGAATTGAAGAATCATACGCCTTTTACATTTTTTGGCACGCTCACCGGGATAATTATTATGCTGTTTTCTTTAAAATTGCCCCATCAGGTTTCGTATAATATCTTTTATATACTTCATTCCTTGCATGTATTTTTAAGCGCGTTGGTTACTGCCGCTATGTATGGACTTCATGAATGCAGTCGCATCAGTGCCAAATGCATAAAAGGTCAATGTAACCTTTGGATATTACTTATAATTGGTTATGTAGGTTCGGTAGGTATTGCTACAATCAGCGATTCAATTATTCCTTACATAAGCGAGGTAATGCTAAAGATGCCTAATCGGGGGATTCATTTAGGATTCATTGAGAAATAGTGGTTGGTAAACCCAATGGCTATCGCAGGGATAGTTATCGCTTATTTCTGGCCAAGAACAAAATTTCCACACGCAGGCCATGTATTATTAGACAAACTTTAGATACTACACGGTTATCTACAAATGATGAGAAACTACACAGAAAAATTTTAGTGCAGGTAATGTCTTTTCTTATAGATTCCATTCGAAATAATCCATCAAACGAAACTCTTACACCTCCGCATATCGGACGTCATGTTTATAAAATAATCAGAGAAATTACTGGTTGTAAAGACCCTTATCATGATATAAAAGTTAAATATAACAAAATTGCTTTGAAGATGTATCTTAAACTTAAAGAAATAGTCAAAAATTCTCCTGATCCGTTATTAACAGCAATAAGATTATCTATCGCTGGCAATATTATTGATTTCGGTGCAGGTACTCAATTTGATTTAAATGCTACTTTGAAAGAAGTGTTGATTAAAGAGTTTGCTATATTTCATTATGATTTCTTTTGTGAGAGTCTCAATAAAACAAAAACCTTACTTTATCTTGGTGACAATGCTGGCGAGATTGTTTTTGATAAAATATTGATAGAAGAGGTTAAAAAACTGCATAAGGTAAAAGTCTACTATGCAGTAAAAAGTATCCCGGTTATTAATGATGTAACTATAGAAGACACCAATGAGGTGAAGATGAACGATGTAGCTGAAATTATTCCTAACGGTTCTGATGCACCAGGAACGATTTTGGATCTATGTTCAAAAAAATTTCTAAAAATTTATAATAGTGCTCAGATGATAATTTCCAAAGGCCAAGGTAACTATGAAACATTGAATGAGGAAAACAAAAAGAATACATTTTTCCTTCTGAAAGTAAAATGTCCACTTGTTGCTGAGCATTTAGAAATAAAGGTTGGAGACATAATACTCAAAAAAGGAGCAAAAAAATAGCGAGGCATATTTGTTAATTAAAAAAGTCATTATCTTTTTGATGGTACTTTTATTTCCGTCGGTGTCGTATGCCAAAGATATCACTATCACTGTACTTTATAATAATGTCCCTGGCAACAAAAATCTAACTACAGCATGGGGAATGTCTTGTATTATTGAAGGTATAGAGAAAACGATACTCTTTGATGTTGGTGGTATGGGTACTATTCTTTTGTCTAATATGGAAAAATTAAGAATCGACCCAAAACAAGTTGATGTAATAGTGCTGTCTCATATTCACGATGACCATATTGGTGGAATATGGGACTTCTTAGAAAAAAATAATGATGTCATAGTTTATTTACCAGAATCTTTTCCAGAAGGATTTAAACATGACGTGGAGAAAATGTGTCAAAAAGTTATCTCTGTCAAAAATCCTGTAAAGCTACTTGAAAATGTTTATTCTACAGGTGAATTAGGTACATTGATAAAAGAACAGTCATTAGTATTGAATACAGAAAAAGGAATTATTGTAATCACTGGTTGTGCTCATCCGGGAATAGTAAATATAGTCAAGGAAGCAATAAAAATTACGAAAAACAATAATGTATATTTAGTTCTTGGTGGATTTCATCTGATAGCGTATAGTGAAAATGAAATCGAAGAGATAATTAAAGACTTAAAAAAACTTGAGGTTAAAATGGTCGGTCCCTCTCATTGCACTGGAGACAGACCTATAGAATTATTTAGAGAAGCTTGGGGCAAAGATTTCTTTGATCTTGGTTGTGGTGCAAAAATTAAAATAAAAGTCGACCTGAAAAACGGCTATAAATTTATATTTTACCGATAATAAAATGCTCTTGACACAACCGTATAAAAATGATACACTTATGACAAATGCCAAAAGGCATACAAAAAATAAATTTTATATTC